>JBCBYE010000404.1:0-4546 GCA_039816075.1 Pseudomonadota bacterium
CGGGCGCCCGAAGGGTTCCGCATCCTCGTCACCGTGCGCGCCATCCGAAACGCGCGGACGGAGCGGCCGTGGCGCATCTATGCGGCCGAGGCCATGGTGCGCCTGCAGCGCGACAAGCTGGAGTTCCGCAGGACCCTGTTCGGCGTGCTGATCGGCGCCGGGGGCGCGCTGACGCTGGCGGCGGCGGCGATGACCGGCATGGTGCTGCGTCCCTTGGTGGGCCTGCGCGCCTCTTTCGCCGAGTATCGACGCGGGGATGCGGAGCGGATCGAGGGCGATTATCCGTCGGATATCGAACCGCTCGTCGGCGATCTCAACGAGCTGCTGGAGCGCAACGGGCGCATCATCTCCACCGCGCGCCGGCAGGCGGCGGACCTGGCGCATGCGCTCAAGACCCCTGCGGCGGTGCTGCGCAACGAGGTGGGGATGACCCCGCCCGACGCGGACGCCATGCGCGATGCGCTGGGGCGGATCGAAACGCAGCTGACCCGCTACACCGCCCGCGCCCGGCTGGCCGGCGCCAACGCGCCCGGCGCTTCGGCCGAGATCGCGCCGCTGGTGGCAGGGCTGGGCCGGGTGATGGAGCGGGTGCATGCGGATCGCGGCGTGGGCCTGTCGGTGGACATCCCCGCCGGCCTGCGCGCGCGGGTCGAGGGCGAGGATCTGGAGGAGCTGGCCGGCAACCTGATCGACAACGCCTTCAAATGGGCGCGGACGGAGGTGCGCGTGGCGGCGCGGCGCCTGCCCGGGCTGGTCGAGGTCGTCGTGCAGGACGACGGCCCCGGCATTCCCGAGGATGACCGAGAGCGCGTGCTGCGGGCCGGCGCGCGGCTGGACGAAGCGGTGCCGGGATCCGGTCTGGGCCTGGCCATCTGCTGCGACATCGTCGAGGCCTATGAGGGCGAACTGACCCTGGAAACCGGCGATGCGGGCGGCCTGCTGGTGCGCGTGCGCCTGCCGCTGGCCCGGGGCGACGACCGCAAGACGGGCTGACGGCCGCCTGCGCCGGTTGCGACGGAAGCCTCTGCGCGCCTCTTGCGTCCGGGTTGACCGCATCGGAGGCTTGGGGCCGCGCCGCGACTCATCCGCCCCTCGCCCAAGGCTTCGCCCCGTGACTATGGCCCGCGTCTCGACCGATCCAAGCCGCGGGCAATGCTTGCGTCTGCGCCTCGGCGCGGCGCTGCTGGCCCTGGCGCTGGCGGGGCCGGCCGCGGGTCAGGAGGCGGCGGGAGAGGCGGCGGGCGAGAGCCCGGAGGCCACGGCCAGCGGCGGCGACGCCTTCGCCCGCTCCGAAACCGCCATCGACTACGAGGTCGTGATCCTAGGCGCGCCGGACGAACGGATCGAATCGCTGCTGGAGGACGCGCTGCTGCTGTTCCGTCGGCAGGAGGGCGGCGCCCCGTCGCTCGCGCTGCTGCGTCGCCGGGCGCAGGGCGACGTGCCGACCATGCTCAAGGCCCTGCGATCCTTCGGCTATTTCGGCGCCGAGGCGGAGGTGCGCGTGGTCCCCGGCGACGCGCGCCCGGCGCCGGAGGCCGAAGAGGCGGCGGATGTGGAGGCCGATGCCGCGCTCGCCGTCGGGGCCGAAGACTCCGATGCCGAGGCCCGCGCCCGCCGCCGAGAGGAACGACGCGCCCGCCGGGTCGCCGCGGCGGAGCGCCGCCGCGCCGCCCGGGCGGAAGAGGACGATGAGGCCGCGGAAGAGGACGAAGACGAGGCCGCCGAGACCGAGACCGAGACCGAGGCGGAGGCGGAGGCCCAGGCCGAAGACGACGCCGCCCGCCCCGCCCGCGTGATCGTCAGCCTGCGCACCGGCGCGCCCTATGCGCTGACCGACCACGGCGTGCGCTTCGAGGGAGAGCTGGGACCCGACGGACCGCCCACGCTCGGCCCCGCCACGGCCTATGGCTCGCCCGTGGGGGAGGCGGCCGAGGCGGCGCGCATCCTCAAGGCGGAGCAGGAGATGGTGCAGGACCTGCGCCGCTCCGGCCGGCCCTACGCCCGGGGCGCCGGGCGACGGGCGCTGGCGGATCGGGCTGAGGCGACGCTGGAGGTGACCTCGCGCCTCGAACCGGGGCGCGCCTACGTCTTCGGCCCCACCACCTTCGAAGGGTTGGAACGGGTGGACCCCGAATACCTCGCCACCTATCGGCCCTGGAGCGAAGGCGAGCCGGTGGATGCCGAGAAGCTGGCGGAGTACCAGCGCGCCCTGCTGAGCACCGACCTGTTCCGCGCCGGCCGCGTGACCCTGCCGCCCGAGGCGCCGGAGGGCGCCGCCGCGCCCGTGACCGCGGCGCTGGAGGAGGGGCCGCGGCGCAGCTTCAACTTCCGCCTCGAATGGAACACAGATACCGGGCCGGGCGTGCGCACGGGGTTCCGGCATCGCAATCTCTTCGGCTCCAACGAAACGTTGATCTTCAATTTCGACACCACGTTGGAGGAACAGACCGGCCTGCTGCGCTACGAGGTTCCGCAGTTCCGCCGCCGCGACGGCCAGCTGTTCTTCGCCCAGGGCGAGCTGCGCAACGTGGAAAGCGACGCGTTCGACGAACAGGCGCTGACCCTGTCCACCGGCCTGCAGCGCCGGATCGGGGAGCATTGGACGATCGGCGGCGGCCTGCTGGGCGAAACCTCGCTGGTGGACGACACCGGCATCGATGGGGAGACGTCGCAGCTGCTCGCGATCCCGGCCTTCGCCGCCTATGACGACACCGACAGCCTGCTGGACCCGACGCGGGGCCAGCGCCTGCGCATCAGCGGCGGGCCTTGGGGCGGCGCGTGGCGGGGCGACGGCACGGCCTGGCTTCAGACGGACCTCAGCGGCAGCGTCTATCGTCGGCTCGATGCCGACGGCCGCTTCGTTGCGGCCGCGCGGGCGCGCTTCGGCTCCATCCTGGGACCGGAGCTGGCGCGCGTGCCGCCGCCGCGCCGGTTCTATGCAGGCGGCGGCGGGTCGGTGCGCGGGCTTCGCAAGGACTTCGTCGGACGCGTCGACGGGCGCAACAGCCCCGTGGGCGGCCTCTCGGTGGTGGAGACCAATGCCGAGATGCGCGCCCGCGTCTGGGGGCCCGTCTCCGCCGTCGCGTTCGTCGATGCCGGCCTGGTGGATCCGGACCCGGCGCCGGACGTGTCCCAGGCGTGGCAGCTGGGCGCCGGGCTGGGCGCGCGTTACGCTTCGCCCATCGGGCCGGTGCGGCTCGACGTCGGCTTTCCGCTGCGGCGGCGCCGGCCGGACGACGACTTTCAGGTGTATTTCTCGATCGGGCAGGCCTTTTGATGCGACGCGCGGCGGTTCTGGTGCTGATCGGCTGGCTGGCGGCGGCGGCGCCTGCGGCGGGGCAGATCTCCATCCTGGGGCTCAAGAACTCGCTGGTGCAGTTCGCGCTGGAGCAGATCAGCGTGCCCGGCGAGTTCGAGATCGCCGCCGAAGGCGTGGAGGAGCCGGAGGACGGCGTCACGTCGCTGGTCGGCGTGACCATCGCGGATGCCGACGGCGTCTGGCTGCGCGTGGCGGAGGCGCGGTTGAACTGGACGCCGACGCGCCTGCTGCGCGGAGAGCTGGAGCTGGCGTTCCTGTCCGCGCAGGACGTGGAGGTGCTGCGCCGGCCCGGAACGCCGCCCGCCGGCGAGGACGCGGCGGCGGAGGATGACGGCGACCCCTTCGCATGGCCCCGATCCCCCATCGCGCTGCATATCGAGGACATGCGGCTGGAGCGCGTGACGATCGCGCCGGGCGTGATCGCCGAGCAGGGGCTGGCCTTTTCCGCCCGCGGCGCGGCGCGCGACGAGGGCGACGTGCAGTCGGCGGAGCTGTCGCTGACCCGCGACGACGCGGTGAGCGCCCGCATTCGACTGGAGTATCGCCGCACCTTCGACGATGCGCCGCGGCTGAAGCTGTTCCTCGACGCGGTCGAGGGGCCGGGGGGCATCGTCGCGGAGGCGGCGGGACTTCCTCCGGACGCCGCGAGCCGCGTGCGCGTCTCGGCCGACGGGCCGCTGACCGATTGGCAGATGACTCTGGATGCGGAGGCCGAAGGCGTGCTGCGCGCCACGGGTCTTGCGCGGCTGGACGCGACCGCGCGGCTCGACGCCGAGGCGGCGCTGACCGTGACGCCGGGCGAGGCCCTGGATCCGCGTCTGCGAGAGGTTCTGTCGCCGCGCGCCAAGCTGGATTTCGCCGCGCGGGAGGGCGAGGACGGCGTGGTGACGATCGAGCGCGGCTCCATCGTCTCGCCGTTCCTGACCTTGTCGGCGGAGGGCACGCATGACCGCGAGAGCACCGAGACCGACATCGCCCTGCAGCTTGAGGCGCAGGGGGAGCTGTCGCGCCTGGCGCCGGGGCTGAGCTTCGACCTGGCGGGGTTCGAGGGACGCGCCTCGGGGCCGCTGGACGCGCTGACGGCCGAGGGCGCCTTGCGGGTGGAAGGGCTCGACGCCGGCGTGGCCGCGGCGACGCTCGCCACGCTGGACGGGCGCGTGGGCCTGACCGAGGCGGGCGTGACCGCGGCGCTGGACGGTGCGGTGCAGGGGCTGCGGCTGGACCGGC
>JBCBYE010000537.1:0-3464 GCA_039816075.1 Pseudomonadota bacterium
AGACGGTGGCGGCCCTGCGCGACGAGATGAGCGCACGAGTCGCCGCGGACGCGCGCTTCGCCCGGTTCAAGCCGGCGTGAGACCTGCGGCGCGGTGGTTCCGGGCGGCCCGAACGGGGCGTTGGAAGGGGTTTGTTAGGCATGGTCGTGATTTGAAGCTCTCTGCGTCGCACTGTCCGCTGGCGAGACAGGCCCCACCGAGCTAATTCGACGCCGAAGAGAAGCGTTTCGAGCATCAACGTGTCGCCGGCCCAGGCCCGCAGGGTCGAATCGCAGGCGACGAGGCGAGGAAGGAACCGGTCCCTTGGCCCACGCTGAAGAAGAACATGAAGGCTCCCGCCGCGACTTTCTGTACGTCGCCACGGCGGGCGCCGGGGTCGTCGCGACGGGCGCGGCGGTCTGGCCTCTGGTCAATCAGATGAACCCCAGCGCCGACGTGCTGGCGCGCGCCACGGTCGAGGTGGACGTCAGCGGGCTGGAGCCGGGGACGGAAATGACGGTGAAATGGCGCGGCAAGCCCGTGCTGATCCGCCGCCGCACCGCCGAGGACATCGAAGCGGCGCGGGCCGTGCCGGTTTCGGACCTGCCGGACCCGAGCTCGCAGAACCTCAACAAGGACGGGGCCGACGCCGCCGACGAGAACCGCACGCTGGACGATGCCGGCGAGTGGCTGGTGCAGATGGGCGTTTGCACCCATCTGGGCTGCGTGCCGCTGGGCGACGGTTCGGGCAATTTCGGGGGCTGGTTCTGCCCCTGCCACGGGTCCCACTACGACACCGCAGGCCGGATCCGTCAGGGACCGGCCCCGCTGAACCTGCAGATCCCGCCGTCCGCCTTCGTGGACGACGGCGTCATCAAGCTCGGCTGAGGAGCATACCCCCATGAGCGGCATTCCCCACGAGCCGTACGAGCCGAAGTCCGGCTTTGCGCGCTGGGTCGAGAGCCGGCTGCCCATCGGCGGCCTGATCTACGACACTCTGACCATTCCGACCCCCAAGAACCTCAACTGGATGTGGATCTGGGGCATCATTCTGACCGTCTGCCTGGCGCTGCAGATCATCACCGGCATCGCGCTGGTGATGCACTACACGCCGCATACGGAAATGGCCTTCGCCTCGGTCGAGCACATCATGCGCGACGTCAACGGCGGCTGGCTGATCCGCTACCTGCACATGAACGGCGCGTCGCTGTTCTTCATCGCCGTCTACTTCCACATCTTCCGCGGTCTCTTCTACGGCTCCTACAAGGCGCCGCGGGAGATCACCTGGATCATCGGCATCCTGATCTACGTCGCCATGATGGCGACCGCCTTCATGGGCTACGTTCTGCCCTGGGGTCAGATGTCGTTCTGGGGCGCGACGGTGATCACGAACCTCTTCTCCGCCATTCCGCTGGTGGGCGAGAGCCTGGTGGTGTGGCTGTGGGGCGGCTTCTCGGTCGACAATCCGACCCTGACGCGCTTCTTCTCGCTGCACTACCTGCTGCCCTTCGTCATCGCGGGCCTGGTGATCGTGCACATCTGGGCGTTCCACTCGACGGGCAACAACAACCCGACCGGCGTCGAAGTCCGCCGCGGTTCGGTCGAAGAGGCCAAGAAGGACACGGTTCCGTTCTGGCCCTACTATGTGATCAAGGATCTGTTCGCCCTGGCGCTCATCCTGCTGGTCTTCGTGGTCCTGGTGTTCTTCATGCCGAACTATCTCGGCCATCCGGACAACTACATCGAGGCCAATCCGCTGGCGACGCCGGCGCACATCGTGCCCGAATGGTACTTCCTGCCGTTCTACGCGATCCTGCGCGCGATCACCTTCGACATCCTCTTCATCGACGCCAAGCTGGGCGGCGTGCTGGCGATGTTCGGGGCGATCGTGGTGATGGCCCTGGCCCCGTGGCTGGACACCAGCCGCGTGCGCTCGGGCCGCTACCGGCCGATGTTCAAGATCTGGTTCGCGATCTTCGTGGTGAACTTCTTCGTCCTGATGTGGGCGGGGGGCATGCCGGCCGAGGGTCTGGTGCCGCTGATCTCGCTGCTCGGCACGATCTACTGGTTCGCCTTCTTCCTGGTGATCCTGCCGCTGCTGGGCGTGATTGAAACCCCCCTGCCGCAGCCGAACACCATCGAAGAGGACTTCGATCGGATGATGGCCGAAAAAGCGGCGCGCGAGCAGAGCAAGCTCGGCCCGTCGGGCGGCGCCGTCGCCACGCCGGCCGAGTGAGGAGCACAGCCATGACGTTCCGAAAGCTCATCGCAGGGGCGGCGCTCGCCGCCCTGCTGCCGGCGGCCCCCGCGGTCGCGGCCGGCGGCGGCGGCGAAGTCACCGACTTCTCCTTCTCGTTCGAGGGTCCGCTGGGCGGCTTCGACGAGGCTCAGCTGCAGCGCGGCTTCCAGGTCTTCAACGAGGTCTGCTCCGCCTGCCACGGCCTGCGCTACGTCTCGTTCCGCGCGTTGGGCGAGGCCGGCGGTCCGGGCTACGACGCCGAGCAGGTCAAGGCCTTCGCCGAGTTCTACGAGGTGCCCGACACGTCGGAAGAGGCGCTGCCCGGCGACACGCGTCCGGCATTGCCGTCGGACAAGTTCCCCGCCAACGACAGCGTCAATGCGCCGGATCTCAGCCTGATGGCCAAAGGACGCGCAGGCTTCCACGGGCCCATGGGCACCGGCATCAGCCAGCTGTTCAACGGCATCGGCGGCCCCGAATACATCGCCTCGCTCCTGCTCGGCTACAACGGCGACGAGAAGGAGCAGGGCGGCGCGATCCTCTACGGCAACGACGTCTACAGCACCGGCTACATCAACATGGCGCCGCCGCTCGACGACGACCTTCTGGAATACGCGGACGGCACGCCGGCCACCAAGGAGCAGATGGCCAAGGACGTAGCCGCGTTTCTGATGTGGACCTCCGAGCCCAAGCTGGAGGCCCGCAAGGCCGCCGGCGCCCGCAACTTCGTCTTCATCGGCCTGCTGGCGGTGCTGCTGTACCTGACCAACAAGAAGCTGTGGGCCGGCATCAAGAAGAAGGGCGTCGTTCCCGCGGAGTGACCATGCAGGCGCGCGTTCGAGCGCGACCTCGGTGAGACGAGAAAACGACCCCGCCCGGACACGGCGGGGCCGTTCGCCGTCCGGCGCCCCCGTTCTGCAACCGTGGTCTGCCGAACGCCGTCGTGGGGGCTCCGGCGTCGCGTCGCTCATGCTCGGCCGAACGCCGGCGAGGCGGCTCAGACGCCGCTGGACCGATGACAAGCGCTTGGCGGCGACGTCGTCTGGGACAGGTCTGCCGGATCGCCGACGGTCCGCCGCACGTTCGAGACCGACCGGGACCCGACCGCGCGTTCCGCCCGCTGTCGGGGGCGCGATCGGCGCCGACCGCTCCCAGGCGCACGCGAGACCGATCGCGAAATCATCAAGGCCGATACGGCCGCCGCCGCGCCTGACCGCGCGCCGACGGAGAGCAGCCGCCCGCGCCC
>JBCBYE010000533.1:0-3498 GCA_039816075.1 Pseudomonadota bacterium
CGGCCCGGTGGCGACGGAGCGCAGATCGTCGTCGTTGCCCACGCAGCAGAACACGAACTCCGCCCCCGCCGCGGCCTCGGCCGGCGTCGCCGCATGGGCGCCGCCATGCTCGGCCGCCCAGGCCTCCGCCTTGGCCGCGGTGCGGTTGTAGACCGTCACCTCGTGCCCCTTGGCCTGCAGATGCCCCGCCATGGGATAGCCCATGACCCCCAGACCGATGAACGCGCACTTGGCCATGCCGAAATCCTCCCTGCCGGTTCCCGTCGTCGGGCTCGGGCTGGAAACTCGCCCCCGCGGATGGTCAGGTCAACCGAACTTGAGGAATCGATGCAGACGGAGGCGCGTCGACGGTCGTGGCAGGCGTCTTCAAATGGCTCACGCGGATCTTCGCGGGTCTCGCCGTGCTGGGCGCGGGGGGCGCGCTGCTGGTCTGGACGGTGGTCTCGGGCTCCCTGCCCGACTACGACCGGCGCTGGGAGGTTCCGGGCCTCGACGGTCGCGCGGTGATCCTGCGCGACGCCTACGCCGTGCCCCATGTCTCGGCCGAGACGGAGGCCGGCGTCTTCTTCGCCCTCGGCTTCGCCCACGCCCAGGATCGCCTGTGGCAGATGGAAACGCTGCGCCGCGCCGCCCAGGGGCGCCTTTCGGAACAGTTCGGCGAGGTGGCCTTCTCCTTCGATCGCTTCGTGCGGGCGCTCGACCTCGAAGGGCTGGCGCGGCGCGGCGTGGCGGCGCAGAGCGAGGCGGCCCAGGCGGCGCTCGGCGCCTATGCCGACGGCGTCAACGCCTTCATCCGCGCCGCGGGGGAGGAGGGGCTGGGCCGCGGCGCGCCGGAATTCTTCCTGTTCCCCGGCGCCCTCGCGCCGTGGCGGCCCGCCGACAGCCTGGCGATCTCGCGCCTTATGGCGCTGCGCCTGACCGATCAGGCGGCGGCGGAAACGCGGCGCGCCGCGCTCGCCCTGCGCCTGCGTCCCGACCGCCTGCGCGACGTGCTGCCCGACTATCCCGAACCGCCGCTGCTGGAGCCGTCGGCGGACACCGTCGGCGGCCGGGTCCGCGGCGCGCCCGCGCCGCAGATCCCCGGCGAAAGCTCGCCGCGCCCGCCCCGGGCGCCGCAGCTGGAGATCCCCGGCCCCCTCGGCCCGCAAGGCGCCCGCCCCGACGGCGCGCGCCTGAGCCCGGGCGCGCGCCCCCGCATTGCCCTTGCCGGCGCCCCGCCGCCGACGCGCGGCCCGCGCCCAGACCCGCTCGACCCACCGGACCCACCGGACCCACCGGACCCGCGCGACCCGCTCGACCCGCAGCGCGTCCTCGCCGCCCTGCTGCCCGGCCCCTCCGCGCCGCCCCGGCAGGCCGAGCTGCAGGCCATGCCCCGCCCCGGCGAAGGCGGCGCCTCCAACGGCTGGGCCGTGTCCGCCGACCGGGCCGCCGCCGGCGCGCCGCTGCTCGCCAACGACCCGCATCTGGGCCTCACCGCCCCGTCGGTCTGGCACCTCGCCCGGCTCGACCTGCCCGACGGCGGCGTCATCGGCGCCACGATCCCCGGCATGCCCCTGATCCTGGTGGGCCGGAACGCCGACTTCGCCTGGGGCCTCACCTCCGCCTCCCTCGACGACGCCGACATCTATATCGAGCGTCTCGATCCCGACGATCCGGGCCGCTACCTCACCCCCGAAGGCCCCCGCGCGTTCGAGGACCGCACCGTGCTCATCGGCCTGCCCGGCGGCCGCGCGCGAGAGGCCGTCCTGCGCCGCACCCGCCACGGTCCCGTGATCCCCCCCGACCAGCTCGGCGTGGGAGAGATCACGCCCGACGGCCACGTCGCCGCCCTGGCCTGGACGGCGCTGGGCGAGGACGACCGCAGCTTCACCGCCGGGTTCGAGCTGATGCGCGCCCGCCGCATCGAGGACGGCGTCGCGGCCATGGAACAGCACGTGGCGCCCGCCATGAACGTGCACATGGCCGACCGCGCCGGCGTCGGCCTGCTGGTGGCCGGCCGCGCGCCCCTGCGCGACCCGGACAGCGCCGCCCAGGGCCGCCTGCCCGCGCCCGGCTGGCTCAGCGACAACGACTGGCAGGGCTTCGTGCCCTATGCCGAAATGCCGCGCGCCCTGCGCCCGGACGGCGGTCTGGTGGCCAACGCCAACAACCGCACCGCCGGCGGGGCCTTTCCCCTCCATCTCAGCTGGCACTGGGGCGATCCCTACCGCATCCGGCGCCTGTCCAAGCAGCTCGTCGGCCGCCCGTTCCACACCCGCGACAGCGCCGCGGCGCTGCAGAACGACGCGGTCAGCGAGATGGCGCGCGCCGTCCTGCCCCTGATCGCCCGCGACCTGTGGTGGGCCGGCCCCGCCCCCCCGTCGGACGCCGAGGCGACGCTGCGCCAGGACGCCCTGCAACGCCTGGGCGACTGGAACGGCGAGATGTCCGAACATGCGCCCGAGCCGCTGATCTTCGCCGAATGGATGCGACGCCTGACGCCGCGCCTGGCGGGCGACGAGCTCGGCCCCGCCATCGCGCTCCTCGAAGGGCCGCAGCCGGTCTTCGTCGAACGCGTGTTCCGCAACGTCGACGGGGCCGGCATCTGGTGCGACATCGACAAGACCTCGCGCCGCGAAACCTGCGCCGAGATCGCGGGCCTGGCGCTCGACGACGCGCTCGCCGCGCTCTCGGCCCGCTACGGCGGCTCGCCGTCCGGCTGGCGCTGGGGCGAGGCGCATGAGGCGCGCCACGATCACGAGGTGCTGGGCGGCTTCGGCCTGCCCGGCCTGATCGCCAATATCCGCCATCCCGCCTCGGGCGGCGACTACACCCTTTTGCGCACGCAATCGGCGAACCGCGGCGCCGATCCGCACGCCGCGGTGTTCGGCGCCGGGCTGCGCATGGCGGTGGATTTCGCGGATCTCGACGGCTCCACCTACGTCATCGCCACGGGCCAGTCCGGACACCCGTTCAGCCGCCATTACGACGACCTTTCGCAGCTTTGGCGCCGGGGCGACGCGATTCGAATGTCGCTCGATCCCGCCGATGCCGAGGCCGGATCCGTGGGCCTCACGGTGCTGGAACCTTCGGGCGGCTGAATGCAACCATAGGTTTAGATGCCCTGGGGCGTCTGAAGGTCCGTTCACGCTTGCTTTATTCAGGCTTTGAGACAATATGGTAACCGTCCGCGGCTCGACGGCGGTCGGGATCCCCCTCGGCGCCCGCGTCGCACCCCCCAAGGAACCCCGCGTGGGCGCCCCTGGCCGCAGCGTTTTCCCCACACGTCGGGTCGCGGACACCCTTACCTCAGCGCGAAAACCCGGCTCCGTCGCCATACGGAAACCTTAATCGTTCTTTACCCGCACCCTCGCTCGGCGCAGGTTCCCGTCTCGGGGAACGTGCCGAGTTGGGGGTGACGGATCGATGATCAGCAAGGTGCAGGCGACGTCCTATGGCGTTCAGTACGTCGAAGGGCCGGGCGCGCCCGACGCGGCGGCCCTGGCGAACGTCGATCAC
>JBCBYE010000412.1:0-4461 GCA_039816075.1 Pseudomonadota bacterium
GCGCCCTTGGCGATCCAGGCCTGGATCTTTTCGACGTCCAGCTTCACGCGGTCCTCGCTGTCCTTGGGCAGGAGCGGGTTGTAGACGCCCAGCTTCTCGATGAAGCGGCCGTCGCGCGGCATGCGGCTGTCGGCGGCGACGACGCGGTAGAACGGGCGCTTTTTCGAGCCCCCGCGGGCGAGACGGATCTTGATGGCCATGCTGTCTTCTCCTTGGCGATCGAGGGTGGGGCGTGCCGCCCCTTCAGCGTTTCAGCTTCTCGTGGTGACGGATCACTTCATCCACGATGAAGCGCATGAACTGCTTGGCGAATTCCGGATCGAGGCCGGAATCGCCGCACAGGGAATGCAGCCGTTCGATCTGCCGCCCCTCGCGGGCGGGATCGGCGGGCGGCAGGTCGTGCTCGGCCTTCAGGCGCCCCACGGCCTGGGTGGCCTTGAAGCGCTGGGCGAGGGTGTAGACGAGGATCGCGTCGAGGTTGTCGATATCGGCGCGCAGGTCCTTCAGAACGCCCTCGGCGCGTTCGGCTTCGGTCGCGGTCATGCGGCGGCCTCCTCGATCAGAGCCTGGGGGTCGGGGTGGCGCCAGACGCCGTCGTCATCGGCGTTTCCGTCGCCGAAATCGGGGATCGGGGCGCCCGGGTCGCGGCGGGCGCCCAGACGTTCCGCCAGCGCGATGGACCGGGCGTTGGCGGCGGCGATGTAGCTGACCAGCGCCGGCCCGCCGAGCGTGCGGGCGGCCCAGAGGCGGACGGCCGTCGCCGCCTCGAATGCGGCGCCGGTTCCTTCGGCGGCGGGGACGGTCATCCAGCCGATCTCCCGCTCTGGGAAGTGCGGCGGATGGTGCAGAAAGATCTGTCCGAGGATGCGCGCGCCGCCGAAGGCCGCCGGATCGCGCGCCTCCATCACGAAATTGCCGTAGCCGCCCAGCGCCCAGTCGCCCGCGCCGGCGGCGAAGTCGCGCCAGGCGACGCCCAGGCGCATCGGACCGCCCATGTGCCGCGCCCGGTCGGACATGAAGACCTCGCGCAGCGGCTCGAAATCTGCGTGGCGCGGAGCGCGAAGGATCATGCGCTCGGTCGCGAGGCGCGGGGCGGAGAGGACGCCGAGGGTCATGCCGCCCCTCCTGCGACCGGATGGCGCCAGGCCACGCAGCCGGGATAGCCGGCGAAGGCCGCCGGGTCCGGCGCCGCGCCCAGACGCCGGGCCACGGCCTGCGACGGCGCGTTGGCCTCGTCGATGAAGCTGACCAGCGAGGCCAGGCCCAGCGTGCCGAGCGCCCAGTCCCGCAGGGCGCCGCCCGCCTCGGTCGCATAGCCTTTGCCGGAGGCTTCGGCGAGGAAGGTCCAGCCCAGCTCCATCTCCGGCCAGCCATGAGCCTGTTCCAGACCCACGCGGCCCAGATAGGCGCCGTCCCTGGCGCGCACGGACCAGTGCCCCTGGCCGCCGCCCATCAGCGCGATACCGCAAAGCTGCGCGTGCTTGAACCAGGTCTGCGCAGGATCGAGAGAGCCGCCGATGAAACGCGCGCGGTCCGAGGCGTAGAACGCCGGCCACGGCGCGAAATCCTCGGGCGCGATGGGCGTGAGGATCAGGCGCTCCGTCTCGATCGTCGCGGGAACGCTCATGCCGCCAAGGCCTCCGGGCCCGGATGGCGCCAGACGTCGCAGAACCAGCCGTCCGCATGGGTGAAGCCGCCGTCGATGCGCGCGCCCAGGCGCGTCGCCAACGCGCGGCTGCGATGGTTCTGCGGATCGATCAGGCTGATGAGCGTGCGCCAGCCCTGGGTCTCGTAGCCCCAGCGGCGCGCGGCCTCGGCCGCCTCGCGCATGTAGCCGCGGCCTTCGAAGGCGGGCGCGGCGCCCCAGCCCAGCTCCGGCTCGGGGAAATGCGAGGGATGATAGAGGCCGACCATGCCGATCCAGGCGCCGTCCTCGCGCCGCTCGATCGACCAGTAGCCGAAGCCCTGCCAGGCCCAGTGCCCGATGTCCGAGGCGAGGCGCCGCCAGCTTTGAAAGCGGTCCATAGGTCCGCCGATATGGCGCGTGCGCTCTTCGGCCATCATGGACGCGAGCGCGTCGAGGTCCGCCTCGCGCGGCGCGCGCAGCGCCAGGCGCTCGGTCTCGAGCGTCGGAATGTCGAAGGCGAAGCGGGTCATGCCGCATCCTCGACGGCGTCCGGGCCCGGGTGCCGCCAGACCTCGACGGCGTCGAGGCCGCGGAAGGGGATCGTGTCCTCGTGCCGCGCGCCCAGACGCGCGGCGAGGCGGCGGCTGCGCGCGTTGTTCGGCAGGATCAGGCTGATGGCGGTGGTCCAGCCGAGCGTGCCGTAGGCCCAGGCGCGGGCGGCCCGCGCCGCCTCGCCGGCGTAGCCGCGGCCTTCCGCCTGAGGCGCGGTCAGGACCCAGCCGATCTCGGGCTCCGGCCAGCCTTCGGGGGCGTGCAGGCCGGCGCGGCCCAGGTAGAGGCCGGTCGACGTCTCCTCCAACGCCCACATGCCGAAGCCGCGCAGGGTCCAGTGGCCGATGAAATGGGCGAAGGTGCGGAAGGCCTCGTCCCGCGGCTTGGGCCCGCCCACGCCGGCGGAACGGTCGTCGGCGTAGAACGCCGCCTCCGCCTCGAAATCCTCGGCGCGGAAGGCGCGCAGGCGCAGGCGCTCCGTCTCCAGCGGCGGGGGAGAGGTGAAGACGGGCGCGCTCATGCCGCGGCCTCCGGCGCAGGATGGCGCCAGATGTCCACGACCCAGCCGTCCAGCGGATGGGTCCACGTCCCGTCCTGCGTGCAGCCCATGCGGCGCGCGAGGCCGGCGGAACGGTCGTTCGTCGCCTCGACCAGCGAAATCGCGGTGATCCAGCCGAGCGCATCGTAGGCCCAGGCGCGCGAGGCCAGCGCGGCCTCGTAAGCATAGCCCTTGCCCTCGGCCTCGCCCACGACGGACCAGCCGATCTCCGGCTCCGGCCAGCCTTCGGGGAACCAGGGGCCGACGCGGCCCATGTAGCGGCCGGTCGTCTTTTCCTCGAGCGCGAAGAAGCCGTAGCCGCGCAGGCCCCAGTGGCCGATGAGCCCCGCGACGGAGCGGAAGGCCTGCATCGGGTGGAACGGCCCGCCGATGCCCGCCGCGCGGTCCGAGGCGAGGAACGCCATCTCGTCCGCCGCGTCCGAGGCCTGCGGCGGGCGAAGGATCAGGCGCTCCGTCTCCAGCCGGGGCGAGTTCGCGAAGGCGAGGGGCGCGCTCATGCCGATGCGCCTCCGACGGCGCCCAGCGGTCGGCGCAGCACGTCGCGGGCGACGCCGTCGGGAAAGGTCTCCCGCCGGTGGAGGGCGAAGCCCAGCCGCTCCGCCAGGCGACGGGCGGGTAGATTGTCGTCCTTCATGTGAGTTTCCACCGCCGTCCAGCCGAGCGCGTCGCGCGCCCAGCCGAGCACGGCCTCCGACGCCTCCCGCGCCAGGCCCGCCCCGCGCGCGCCGGGCGCCAGCCACCAGGTCAGCTCGTGCGAGGGCCAGCCCTGCGGGTGGTGCAGGCCGCAGCCCCCCACCGTCTCGCCCCGATGGACCAGGGCGAAGACGCCGAAGCCGCGCAGGCTCCAATGGCCGATATCCGCGGCGAGGCGCATCCAGGCGCGATGCTCCGGCAAGGGTCCGCCATAGAAAGCGGAGGCGGCGCCGTCCGCGTAGAAATCGCGGTAGGCGCCGGCATCCTGCGCCCTGGGCGGCCGAAGGCTCAGCCGTTCCGTCTGCAGCCTAGGGGCGCTGGCATATGTCGGCGGCGCGCTCACGCCGCGCGGCCGTGCCGCCAGACGTTGACGTCGAGGCGCAGGCTGTCGGCGCGGTCCAGCTCCGCCCCCAGGCGCTGGGCCAGGCGGTTGGAGGGCGCGTTGTCCGCGTCGATGTACGACACCAGACCGCCGAGCATCGACAGCCCCGCGTCCCGCGCCGCCGCGGCGGCCTCGGCGGCATAGCCGCGGCCGCGGGCCTCGGGCGTCAGAAGCCAGCCGAGTTCCGGCGCCTCGTCGTCCCATTCCAGGCCGATCAGGACGAAGCCGACGGCGGCGCCGTCGTCCTTGCGCTCTACCGTCCAAAGGCCATGGCCATGCAGCAGCCAGCCGGCGACGTAGACGCAGAAGCCGTCCCACGCCTGTTCGGCGTCGAGCGGGCCGCCCAGGTGGCGGCCGTCCGGTCCGGCATGCAGCGCGGTCCACAGCGGCAGATCGTCGAGCGCAGGGGCGCGCAGGATCAGGCGCGGCGTTTCGAGCATGGTCAGGGCGTCGCGATGGCGGCGCGCGGCCTCGGCCGCGGCGCCCTGCGGGGGCCGGGTGCAGCGAGGTCGGCTCATTTCTTCTTCCCCAGACCGGAAAGGCCGGGGGGCAGCGCCGGGCCGCCCGGCCCGCCGAGGCCCGGCAGGCCGCCGCCCGGGCCGCCGAGACCGCCCAGGCCCGGCGGCAGCGCCGGCGCGCCGCCGCCGA
>JBCBYE010000033.1:0-14354 GCA_039816075.1 Pseudomonadota bacterium
CAGGTCCGCTTGCGGCCGGGCGGGTCGGCGGCCTACCCATGGCGCATGGAGCTGGTCGTGGAAAGGCTCGCCTGCCGTCGCGGCGGGCGGCGGGTGTTCGAGGGGGTCTCGCTGCGCATCGCGGCGGGCGAGGCGCGCCTGCTGCGCGGTCCCAACGGGGCCGGAAAATCCAGCCTGCTGCGCGTGCTCGCCGGTCTGACCCCGGCCGAGGCCGGTTCGGCGCGACTGGGCGAGGCGTCGCTCGACGACGGAGAAACCTGGCGGGAGCGGGTCGCGCTCGCCGGCCATCTGGACGCGGTGAAGCCGGCGTTGAGCGTGCGCGAGAACCTGGCCGCCTGGGCGGCGATGGAGGGGCGCGGCGCGGCGACGGTGGAGGCGGCGCTGGAGCGTTTCGGCCTGGCCGCCTTGGCCGGCGATCCGGCGCAATGGTGCTCCGCCGGGCAGAAACGGCGGCTGGGCCTGGCGCGCCTGCTGGTGCTGCGCCGGCCGCTCTGGCTGCTGGACGAACCGACGGTCTCGCTGGACGTGGGCTGGACGGCGGTCTTCGCCGAGGCGGTGCGGGCGCATTGCGCCGCGGGCGGCCTCGCCCTGGCGGCCAGCCATGTGGACATGGGCTTCGGCGCCGAGAACGCGGTGGAGCTGGCGCCGAGGGGCGCGCCGCTCGCCTCGGCCCCGGCGGGGGCGGCCGGTTCCGCCGGGGCCGACGACCCGTTCCTGGCGGAGGAGTGGTCGTGAGCGCGGCAGGGCGTCCCGCGGCCGGTTCCGCCGCGCGCGGGCGGGCGGGTGGGGCGCGCGGCGGGATCGGGCGCGGGACGCCCTGCCGCCGCAGCCGCAGCCATCGGCGCGCGACGCCGCGGCCGACGCTCCCAATTCCAGCCCCAGTATCAGCCCCAGTCTCAGCCCCGGTCTCAGCGCCTGTCTCAGCCCCGGTCCCTGTGCCAGCCCCAATCTCAGCCCCAATCCCCGTCGACACCCTCGGGGCGAGCCCGGTCCCGCCCCCCGGCGCGGCGCCCGATCCCGGCACGCCTCCCGCCCCCCCCCCCCGGGGGGCGGGGACGGGGCGCCGCGCCTGCCGCAAGGCCCGCGAATGAACGCCTTTCTGGCCCTGCTCCGTCGCGATCTGACGCTGGCCTTCCGCATCGGCGGCGGCGGGCCGCTGGGCCTCGCCTTCTTCGCCCTCGTGGGGCTGATGCTGCCCCTGGGCGTGGGGCCCGAAACCGGCCTGCTGAGCCGCGTCGCGGCGGGCGGCGTCTGGGTCGCGGCCTTGCTCGCCTGCCTGCTGACGCTCGACCGCCTCTTTCAGGCGGATCTGGAGGACGGCAGCCTCGACCAGATCGCCCTCGGGCCGCTGCCGCTGGAGGCCGTCGTGGCCGCCAAGGCCGCGGCCCATTGGCTGACCACCGGGCTGCCGCTGACCGTCGCGGCGCCGGTCCTCGCCCTGACGCTCGGCCTGCCCGGCGCCGCCCAGCCGACGCTGATCGCGGCGCTGCTGATCGGGACCCCCGCGCTCAGCCTGGTCGGCGCCATCGGCGCGGCGCTGACCGCCGGCATCCGTCGCGGAGGGCTGCTGCTGAGCGTGCTGGTCCTGCCGCTTTACGTGCCGACGCTGATCTTCGGCGCCCAGGCGGTGGAGCGGGCGGCGACGGGGCTCGATCCCGCCCCCGCGCTCCTGTTCCTCGGCGCCGTGACCTTGCTCGGCGCCGCGGCCGCCCCCTTCGCCGCCGCCGCCGCCCTGCGCATCAACCTGCGCTGAGCCGCCTCAGGCCTGCACGTAGGTCTCGTCCAGCGCATAGCCGGCGGAGCGCACGGTGCGGATCGGGTCGCGGTCGCCGCGCCGGTTGATGGCCTTGCGCAGGCGGCCCACATGCACGTCCACCGTGCGGATCTCCACATAGACGTCGCGGCCCCACACGAGGTCCAGCAGCTGCTCGCGGCTGAACACGCGCCCCGGCCGCTGCATGAGCACGTCCAGCAGCTTGAACTCCGTCGGACCCAGATGCAGGTCCCGCTCCCCGCGCCGCACGCGATGCGCCTGCCGGTCCAGCACGATGTCGCCGAAGGTCGCCACGTCCCCGGCCAGCGTGGGGCGGGAGCGGCGCAGCACCGCCCGGATGCGCGCCATCAGCTCGGTCATGGAAAACGGTTTGGTCAGATAGTCGTCCGCCCCGGTCTCCAGCCCGCGGATGCGGTCGTCCTCTTCGCCCCGCGCCGTCAGCATGATGATCGGCGTGTCCTTGATCTCGTTGCGCGCGCGGATCTGGCGGCAGATCTCGATGCCCGAGACATGCGGCAGCATCCAGTCCAGCACGATCAGGTCGGGCCGCTCGTCCTGCACCGCGAAGAGCGCGTCCTCGCCGTCGTTGACCAGCGCGACCTTGTAGCCCTCCTTGCCCAGATTGTATTCGAGCAGGGCGCAGAGGCTTTCCTCGTCTTCGATCACCAGCACGCGGGCGCTCATGGGTCGGTCCTCCGAGGGTTTCGAGGCGGATCAGGGGTCGGCGGGCGGCCGACCGTAGGTCTTCGGCGCGCGGGGGCGTTCCTCCGCCAAGGGTTCGCCCTCCACGACGTAGTAGGTCATCTCGGCCACATGGGTGGCGTGGTCGCCGATGCGCTCAAGGTTCTTGGCGATGAACATGATGTGGGAGCCCAGCGTGATCGTGCGCGGGTCCTCCATCATGTAGGTGATCAACTCGCGGAACAGCGCGTTGTAGAGTTCGTCGATCTCGACGTCGCGGCGCCAGACCTGCACGGCGAGGCTGACGTCCTTGGACGCGAACGCGTCCAGCACCTCGCTGAGCTGGCGCTGCGTCTCGCGGCCCATGCGCACGATGGAGGAGGTCAGGCGCACCGGCTGGGACTGCGCCAGCTCCATCCCCCGTCGGGCGATGGATTTGGACAGATCGCCGATGCGCTCCAGCGTGTTGCCCAGCTTCATCGCGGCGATCAGCAGCCGCAGATCATGGGCCACCGGCTGACGCAGCGCGAGGGTCTGGATCACCAGCTCTTCGTTCTCGGTCTCCAGCCGGTCGAGCCGGCGGTCGCGGGCCACGACCTCCTCGCATAGGGCCATGTCCCGACGCTCGACCCCTTCGAGCGCCTGGCCCAGCATGTCCTCGGCCAGCCCGCCCATCTCCGCGATGCGCGAGCGCACCGCCATCAGGTCTCCGTCGAACGCGCTGACCGTGTGGCGTCCGGTGTCCATACGTCCCATGAAGCCGCCGTGCTCCTCGGCCCCGGCGAAGGGGCCAGAGCGTGAATGCGAAGGGTCAGCCGAAGCGACCGGTGATGTAATCCTGCGTGCGCTGGTCGGTCGGATTGGTGAAGATCTTGGTGGTGTCGTCGTACTCTACCATGATGCCGAGGTGGAAGAACGCGGTCTTCTGAGACACGCGCGCCGCCTGCTGCATGGAGTGGGTGACGATCACCACCGAGTAGCTCTCGCGCAGCTCGTCGATCAGCTCCTCCACCTGCGCCGTGGCGATGGGGTCGAGGGCCGAGCAGGGCTCGTCCATCAGCAGCACCTCAGGCGCCGTGGCGATGGCGCGGGCGATGCACAGGCGCTGCTGCTGACCGCCCGAAAGGCTGGTGCCGGGCGCGTCGAGCCTGTCCCGCACCTCGTCCCAGATCGCCGCCTTGCGCAGGGCCTGCTCCACCACGTCGTCCAGGTCGGACTTGGCGGACACCAGGCCGTGGATCTTGGGGCCGTAGGAGACGTTCTCGTAGATCGACTTGGGGAACGGGTTGGGCTTTTGGAACACCATTCCGACCTTGGCGCGCAGCTGCACGGGATCGACGTTCTTGTCGTAGATGTCGTCGCCGTCCAGCCGCAGATCGCCGGTCACCTTGCAGATGTCGATCGTGTCGTTCATGCGGTTCAGACAGCGCAGGAACGTCGACTTGCCGCAGCCCGACGGGCCGATGAAGGCGGTGACGGTCTTGTCCAGCAGATCGACCGAGACGTCCTTGATCGCGTGGGCGTCGCCGTAATGGACGTTGACGTCCTTGGCGGCGAACTTGGTTTCGAGGTTGTCCACGGAGACCCCTCCGACAGTCTGGTTGTTCATGGCATGAGATCCTTGGCGGCGGGGCTTACCAGCGACGCTCGAAGCGGCGGCGCAGGAACACGGCCAGCGCGTTCATGACGACGAGAAACATCAGAAGGATGCAGATGGCGGCCGAGGTGCGCGCCTCGAACCCCCGCTCGGGGAAGTCGGACCAGCGGAACACCTGCACCGGCAGCACCGTGGCGCTGTCGGTGATGCCGCCGGGGATGTCGACGATGAAGGCCACCATGCCGATCATGATCAGCGGCGCCGTTTCGCCCAGCGCCTGCGCCATGCCGATGATGGTGCCGGTCAGGATGCCCGGCATCGCCAGCGGCAGAACGTGATGGAAGCTGGTCTGAAGCTTGGACGCCCCCAGCCCCAGCGCCGCGTCGCGGATCGACGGCGGCACCGCGCGGATCGCCGCGCGCGAGGCGATGATGATCGTCGGCAGCGTCATCAACGCCAGAACCGCGCCGCCCGCGATGGGCGCCGATCGGGGCATGAACCCGCCGATCTCAACCCCCATCACCTCGATCCCCGCCACGAAGATCGCCAGGCCCAGAAGGCCGAAGACGATCGACGGCACCGCGGCCAGGTTGTTGATGTTGACCTCGATGAAGTCGGTCAGCGTGTTCTTGGGCGCGAACTCCTCCAGGTAGATCGCCGCCAGCACCCCCACGGGGAAGGCGATGGAGAAGGTCACCACCATCGTCCAGAACGAGCCCACGGCGGCGCCCCAGATGCCCGCCAGCTCCGGCTCGCGGCTGTCGCCGGCGGTGAAGAAGCGGGTGTTGAAGATCGACGTGACGGCGTCCTGCTCGCGCAGCAGCTCCACCACCACCACCTGCTTATCGGAGATCTTGCGCGCCCGTTCCGGCGTCTCCATCACCCACAGCACCCAATCCTCGGGCGCGGCTTCGGCGTCGCTCTGCAGCGGGATCAGAGTCTCGCCCACGATGCCCGTGGCCGAGATCGACGTCGCCTTCACGACGCCGCCGTTGATGCGCACCATCACCGAGGGCGTGGTGATGTCCAGCGCCTCTTCGCCGCCGGGCCGCGCCGCGCGCGCCTCCAGATCGTCGACCTGCGCCTGCAGGCGATCCCGCTCCGCGGCGAAGCCGTCGGCCTGGGCCAGCAGCGCCTCGCGCTCTTCCTCGTCGGTCGCCTGGGCGGCCTCCGCGGCGCGCACGCTGCGCCCGGTTTCCTGACGCGCGACCTGCCGGCGCAGCAGAACGGCCTGGTCGACCAGCGTCTCCTTCACGGCCAGCAGCTGATCCACGAAGTCGTTCGAGGTGGACAGAAGCTCGATCGACCCCTCGGTCCCCGTGGGCGACAGGGTGCCGGAATGCTGCACCTTCTCCAACGTGCCGAAGATGCCCTTCATGTAGAGGTCCACGTCGTCCGAGGCGAGGAGCGGCAGCGCCACCTCCTGCCCCACCAGCGACGGATCGGCCAGCACCTGATCGCGCAGCTCGAACGACGCGCCGGAGGAGACGACGCCGTAGAGCTCGCGACGCGACCGACGATCCGACAGGGACGGGAACATCCGCTTCAGCTCGTCCTTGACCAGCCCGTCGAAATTGGCGCGGGCGATCTCCTCCTCCGTCGTGCCGAGCGTTTCGGCCGACAGCTGGATCGTCGGCGTCACGTAGGTCTCCGTCACCGCCAGCGCGGCCTTGAAGACCACCGAGGACAGCAGCGTCACCAGGGCGGCGCCCGCCAGCGCGATGGCCGCGATGCCGTAGGCCTGCAGCCGCGTTTCCGCCCTGCGACGGGCCCGAAGCCGGCTGTTGGCGCTCTCCGAACCGTGGAGGGCCGAAAGATCGGTCATGCTGACCATGGCGAAAGGCTCCTCAGTCGTAGAGTTCGCGGTAGCGGCGCACGATGCGCAGCGCGACCACGTTGAGGCCGAGCGTCACGACGAACAGCGTGAAGCCTAGCGTGAAGGCCGGACCTGCGGCGGTCGACGCCTCGGTATCGCCGGTGATCAGCGCAACGATCTGCACGGTCACGGTCGTGACGGCGTCGAGCGGATTGAGCGTCAGGTTGGCGCCCTGCCCGGCCGCCATCACCACGATCATGGTCTCTCCCACCGCGCGGGAGATGCCCAGCAGCACCGCCGAGACGATGCCGGGCAGCGCCGCGGGCAGCACCACGAGACGCATGGTTTCGGCCTTGGTGGCGCCGAGGCCGTAGGACCCGTCACGCAGGCTCTGCGGCACGGCGTTGATCACGTCGTCCGACAGGGAGCTGATGAAGGGGATGATCATGATCCCCATCACGATCCCCGCCGCCAACGCGCTTTCCGACGCCACCGACAGCCCGATGGATTCGCCGGTGCCGCGGATGAACGGGGCGACGGTGATGGCCGCGAAGAAGCCGTAGACCACCGTGGGAATGCCCGCGAGGATCTCAAGCAGCGGCTTGGCCCAGGCCCGCACGTGCTTGGGCGCGAAATCCGACAGGTAGATCGCCGCGAAGAGACCGATGGGCACGGCCACCAGCATGGCGATCAGCGTGATCATGAAGGTGCCGAGGAACAGCGGGACCGCGCCGACCTTGGTCGGGTCCATCTTGCCCTCGAACACGCCCGACAGCGGCGACCAGGTCGTGCCGAAGAGGTAGCTGAAGATCTGCCAGTCGATCTTGGAGAAGAAGACCAGCGTCTCGCCCACCAGGCTCAGCACGATGCCGACGGTGGTCAGGATCGCGATCACCGCCGACGTCCACAGGATGCCGAGGATGATCCGCTCCGACCGGTTGCGCGCGCGCCACTCGACGGCGAGCTGGCCGTTCGTGCGCCAGTACGTGACGCCCACGGCGACGGCCGTCAGCGCGATCACGCCGAACACGCGCATCGACCCGTAGGACCCGGCGGCCTCGGCCACCCGCTCCCGCAGAGCGTCGGTTTGGGAGACGATGCCGCCGCGCGCCAGGGCGTAGGAGTCGGACAGGATCAGCTGCCGCTCGATGGGGCGCGAGTCCGGCAGCGCCTGCGAGATCATCGACATCAACATGCCGTCGAGCATGGAGCGCGTGACGATCGTCAGAATGAGAAGCACGGCGAGGCCGACGATCAGCACCCAGAGGGCGCAGTAAAGACCGTGGTAGCTCGGACGGCTGTGAAGGCTCGACAGATCGGCGCCGGCCAGCGAGACGGCGCGGGACCGTCCCATCTGGTAGGCGACCGCGGCGAGCACGAAGACGGCGAGGGCCGTGATCGAAAGCATCGGTAGGCGCTCCGCTGCGGCGGCCAGGACGAAGTGGGGGGAAGCGGGGGCTCGGGGCGCGCGCGGCGCCCCGAGCCGTTGTCGTCGATGCGCGCCCGCTCGGGGCGCGCCCGATCAGAAGTCGGAGGCCGTCATGTTCTTGAGGGCCATGACGTCCGCGGTCTGGGCGGCGAAATCGGCCGCCGGCAGCGGGATCAGACCCTTGTCGGCCAGGTAGCCCTCATCGCCCGCGGCGCCGTCCGAGATGAACTCGGCCACGTATTCCATCATCCCGGGGATGACGTCCACGTGGGCCTTCTTGATGTAGAAGTACAGCGAGCGCGACACCGGGTAGTCGCCGGCGGCGATGTTCTCGAACGTCGGCTCGACGCCTTCGATCATCGCGCCTTTGATCTTGTCGGCGTTCTGGTCGAGGAACGAGTAGCCGAAGATGCCCAGGGCCTGCGGGTTGGCCTCGAGCTTGGAGACGATCAGGTTGTCGTTCTCGCCGGACTCGATGTAGGCGCCGTCTTCACGGATGTCGGCGGAGTCGCCGCCCTCTTCCATGACCAACTCCTCGAAGGCGTCGCGCGTGCCCGAGGTCGGCGGCGGGCCGAGAACCTCGATCTTCACCGCCGGCAGCGACGGGTCGATCTCGTTCCACATGGCCGGCTTGGGGCCTTCGGCGGCCAGCGCTTCCCAGAGCTGCTCGCGCGTCAGGTCGAGCGTCGCGCCCGAGATGGCGTTGCCCACGACGATGCCGTCGAAGCCCACGACCACTTCGGTGATCTCGGTGACGCCGTTCTCCTGGCAGAGGTCGAACTCGCTCTTCTTCATCCGGCGCGAGGCGTTCGTGATGTCCGGATGCTCGGTGCCGACGCCGGCGCAGAACAGCTTCAGACCGCCGCCCGAGCCGGTGGACTCGATGACCGGGGTCTTGAAGGAGGTCGTGCGGCCGAACTGCTCGGCCACCGCGGTGGCGAAGGGGAACACGGTGGACGAGCCGACGATGCGGATCTGATCGCGGGCCTGGGCGGCGCCGGCGGCCATGACGGCGGCGGCGGCGAGCGCGACGAGGTTCGTGGTCTTCACGGGGATATCTCCGGTGCCTGTCGTCGAAAACGCGCTTCTTTGAAGCGCGAAGGCGAGCCGAACGCGCGATGCGCTCGGTTGATCGGTGTTTCGCCCAAAACCCGCCGCTTCGACAGGCAAAGAATTATGACAGTACAAGCTTATGAATTGAAAGGTCTTTCCAAACGCAGCAGGGGGCCCGAGGCCCCCTGCGAAAGTCGTGCTTCGCGGCCGCGATGCGGCTTCGCCGCCCGTCAGGTCAGGCTAGACAGATTCGACTGCAGTTCGCGCCAGCGCGGGCGCACCCGTTCCAGGTTCGCTTCCTTGACGTGGCCGTAGCCCTTGACCTCCAGCGGCAGGGACAGCGCCTCGCGGCACATCTCCGCCGTCTCGGGCTTGAGGGCCTTGGCGGCGGCGCCGACCAGCGCCTCCATCTCCGCCACCAGGGCCCGCTCCGTCCTGCGCTCCTCGGTGCGGCCGAAGACGTCCAGCGGCGTGCCGCGCAGGGGCTTGAGCGCCTTGAGCAGCTTGAAGCCCATCTGGATGGTCCCGCCGCCGTAGGGCGACTTGCGCGGATGGCCGGTGACCGGGTCGGTTTTGGAGAACATCGGCGGCGCCAGGTGATGCGTGACCTTGGCGTCCGGCGCGAACTCCCGCTTCAGCTGCGCCTGCCAGTCCTCGTGCAGGTGCAGGCGGGCGACCTCGTACTCGTCCTTGATGTGCATGGTCTTGTGGATCGCCCTTGCGGCGAGACGGGACAGGTCGCGCTTGCCGGGCGTCATGCGCTCCTCCGCCGCCTCGACCTGGGCCAGCGTGTCGCGAAAGCGGCGGGCGTACTTGGCCGACTGATAGGCGGTCAGGTTCCTCTCGAACCGCGCGACGAGGTCGTCGTAGCTCTCCTGCTGAAAGCTGGGGATCCTCGGCGCCTCGATCAGCTTTTCGGCCCGCGCGGGGTCGGCGACCATCCAGCGGCCCCAGCGGAAGGCGGCGAGGTTCATCTCCACCGCCGCGCCGTTGAGCCGGATGGCCCGTTCGATCGCCTCGGGCGAGACGGGCAGGCCGCCGGCCTGGCTCGCCACGCCGACCAGCATCAGGTTCTGCCCCATGCCGTCGCCCACCAGCTGCGTGGACAGCTGCGCCGTGTCGTGGATCGTCACGCGGTCCTCGGTCAGCTGCGCGGCCAGACGCGCGGCCAGCGCCTCGCCGTCCGGGCGCGCGTCGGGGTTGATGGCGAAGGCGGGCAGCGCCTCCACCCGCCCATTGGCCACCGCGATGCCGTCGGTGATGGAGATGCGCGACAGCGCATCGTCCTGCGCGCCCGTGAGCATGTCGCAGGCCAGCAGCAGCCGGCCCGTGCCCCGCGCCACGCGCGCCGGACGGTCGTCCAGCGCCCGCGGGCCGATCTGCAGATGCGACTGCACCGCGCCGTTCTTCTGGCTCAGCCCCGTCTGGTCGAGCGTCAGGGCCGACAGCCCCTCCAGCCGCGCGGCCATGGCCAGCACGGCCGCCACCGTCACCACGCCGGTGCCGCCGATGCCGGTGACGATGGCCGCGAAGTTCTCCGTCGGGGCCAGCGGCGCGGCGGGGATGTCCTCGTCGGGCTGGTGCAGGATGCCCTTGGCCTTGCCCGCCAGCGGGTCCGACGCCACGCCCTCCACCGTCACGAAGGAGGGGCAGAAGCCCTCGACGCAGGAATAGTCCTTGTTGCACGCCGTCTGATCCACAGCGCGCTTGGTGCCGAAGGGCGTGTCGAG
Organism: Pseudomonadota bacterium; assembly: GCA_039816075.1. GTDB lineage: Bacteria > Pseudomonadota > Alphaproteobacteria > Rhodobacterales > Rhodobacteraceae > Albimonas. The sequence continues at coordinate 10,081 of JBCBYE010000033.1, forward strand.
CGGCTTGACCGCCACGCAGTTCGACTTCAGCCCGCAATCGCCGCAGCCCTCGCAGACCGCGGGGTTGATCAGCACCCGCTTGTGCGGGTCGGGGAACTTGCCGCGCTTGCGCCGGCGCCGCTTTTCCGCCGCGCAGGTCTGCACGTAGAGAAGGACGGTCGTCCCCTCCTCCTCGCGCAGCTGGGTCTGCACGTGGATGTGGTCGGCGCGGTTGTGGAAGCTGACCTTTTCCGTGGGCCAGGTCCCGGTCTCGGCCGTTGCCTTCTCGTCGTCCGACACCACCACGACCCGCTTCACCCCGACGGACAGCACCTGGTGGGCGATCTCCGCCGGCAGGGGCGCGCCCTCGATGGGCTGGCCGCCGGTCATGGCCACGGCGTCGTTGTAGAGCACCTTGTAGGTGATGTTCGTGCCGGCGGCGACGGCGGCCTTGATGGCCAGCAGGCCCGAATGGGTGAACGTCCCGTCGCCGAGGTTCTGGAACATGTGCTTGCGGCCGGAGAAGTGCTCCCGCCCCACCCAGTGCATCCCCTCCGCTCCCATCTGTGCGAAATACTGCGTGTTGGGATCCATGTAGAGCGCCATGGCGTGGCAGCCGATGCCGGCCCCGGCGGTGGAGCCGTCCGGCAGCTTGGTGGACCGGTTGTGCGGGCAGCCCGCGCAGAACCAGGGGCTGCGCGCCGCGCCGGGCGCGTTGCCCAGCGGCAGCACGGGCGGCGGCGCCTGCACGCCGTCGATGCCCTTGGCCGCCGCGCGCCGCGCGATCACGTCCGAAACATGCTCGGGCGTCAGCTCGCCATAGTCGTTGACCAGCTTGGCGCCCGACGGATCGGTCTTGCCGGTCAGGATCGGGCGCGGGCCCTCGTGGTTCACCAGGATGCGGGCCGCCGCATCCTCCACGATGGGCCGCTTCTCCTCGATGATCAGAAGCTCGTCATAGCCTTCGGCGAAGGCGAGCAGCGACTGCTCCTCCACCGGCCAGACCATCTGCATGCGGTAGAGGCCGATGCCCTTGGCCGCCGCCTGTGCGTCGCTGAGGTCCAGCAGGCGCAGCGCCTGGCGCACATCGGCATAGCCGCGGCCCACGGCGACGATGCCGAGGCGCTTTTCGCTCTGCGCGTCGAAGACGGTGCGGTTCAGGCGGTTGGCGCGGGCGTAGGCCTTGCACGCCTCCAGCCGCGCGATCAGCCGCCGCTCCTGCACCACATAGTCGACCATGCCCGGCGTCCAGTTCAGCGGCGCGTCGAAGCTCGGCTTCTCGGGCAGGGTGATCTCCGGCCGTAGACGGTCCAGCATCACGGTCGCGGCGCTGTCGGCGGTGTCGGTGACGATCTTCATCGACACCGGCGCGCCGGAAAAGCGGCTCATGGCGAAGGCGTGCATGCCCAGCGGCACGTATTCGTGGACCGATGAGGGGAAGAACACGGGCGTCGAGCAGTGGATCATCGCCTGCTCGGACTGGTGCGCCGTGGTCGAGGATTTGCACATCGGATCGTCGCCGAGCAGGAACAGCACGCCGCCCTTCTCATGCGCGCCGGCCAGCGACACGTGCCGCATCGCGTCCAGCGACCGGTCCACGCCCGGCCCCTTGCCGTACCAGATGGAAAACACGCCCTCGACCGTGGGATCGTCCACGTCCAGCAGGCCCTGCACGCCGCCGACGGCGGTGGCGGCGAGGTCCTCGTTGAGGCCCGGATTGAACACCACGTTGCGCGACTTGAGGTCCTCGCGCACGCGGAACAGCTCCTGGTCGAAGCCGCCGATGGGCGAGCCGCGGTAGCCGGAGACGTAGCCGCCCGTGTTGAGCCCCGCGTCCTTGTCGGCGTCGGCCTGCTCCAGAACAAGGCGCACCAGCGCCTGCATCCCGTTCATCAGGGCGGCGCCGCGCGAGACCTTGTACTTGTCGGTAAGGGCGACTTCGGCGTCGAGGGGGGCCATGGCGACCTGCTCCTCCGGGGTTAGGTCAATACGGTTGCCTTATAGTTTTGCCGAAGGACCCGGAGGACGCAAGGCGATTGTGCGTGAGGGGAGGGTTTGCCTCGGCGGCGGCGCGGGTCTAGCGTGACGTAAGGAAAAAAGAGAGAGGGGCGAACCGGATCGTCCCCCGACTCCGCGACGGGGACGAGCATGGCCGATTTCATCGTGACGACCCTCGCCGACGACGGCGCGGGCAGCATGCGGCAGGCCATCGCCGACGCCGCGGCGTCGGGTGGGGCGGACAGGATCACCTTCGACGAGGGGCTGCGCGGCGGGACGATCCGGCTGCAGAGCAGCCTCGTGGTGGAGGCGCAGGAGCTGGAGATCGCCGGCTTCGGCGACGTCGATCTGGTGGACGGGGTCGCTATCTCCGGCCTCGACATTTTCGATGCGGCATCCGGGACGGAGCGCAGTTTCGGCGACACGCAGATCCTGCGCGTGGGGTTCGGGGCGCGGCTGACCCTTCGGGACCTTGTGCTGCAGGACGGGCGCGCGGCGCCGCAGCTCGGCCACGCGGCGTCCACCATCGATGTCGCGGGGACGGGCTCGCACCTGACGCTGGAGGACGTGGTCCTGCAACGCGGAGAGGCGCGGGCGGACCGGCACGCGGGCGCCTTCGCCGACACCGCGCATGCCGCGACCGTGATCGTCGGCGAGGGCGCCGGCGCGACGCTGAAGCGAGTGGTGTTCGAGGACAACGTCGCGGAGGCCGGAACGAACCACCACCTCTCGGGGACGCAGGCGAACGGGGCCGGCGCGATGCTGGTCTTCGGCGAGGCCGAGCTGGATGACGTGGTCTTTTCGGGCGCGACGGCTGAAGGCGGGGCGGGCGCGAGCAGCGCATTCTTCTCCGAGCAGGCAAACGGCGGCGCGGCGACCGGCGGCGTGATGGACATGGACGTCGCCTCGGTGATCCGGGCGACGTCGCTGTTTCTGGGCGCGCCCTCGAACCTGACGCCCGGCGCGGCGGGGTCCTGGTCGGTCGGCCTCGGGACGATCCCTGGCTCGTCGGGCGAAACGCTGCCGATTCTCTCCTGGACGGCGCCGGGGGAGTCGACCTTCGGCCGAGCAGGCACGCTGGGCGACGACGTGATGGAGGGCGCGCTGCTGGCCGGCCTCGACGGCGACGATCTGCTGACGGCGGCGGCGGAGGGCGGGCGTCTTTTCGGCTGGCGCGGCGACGATCGGCTGCTGGGACGCTCGGCGGCGGACCGGCTGTTCGGCGAAGGCGGGAACGATCGGCTGAACGGCGGCGGAGGCGACGATCAGATGTGGGGCGGGGACGGCGAGGATCGCCTGCGCGGACGCCGCGGCGACGACATGGCCAAGGGCGGCGCCGGGCGCGATGCGCTGAACGGCGGGGCGGGCGAGGATACGCTCTCGGGCCAGGCTGCCGCGGATCGGCTTTGGGGCGGCGCCGAGGACGACGCCATGTTCGGCGGCCGCGGGGCGGACCTTCTGCACGGCGGACGCGGACGCGACCGCATGGAGGGCGGCGCAGGTCGCGACGATTTCGTGCTGCGCCGCGGCGACGAGCGCGACGTGATCGTGGATTTCGAACCCCGCCGCGACGACCTGCGCTTCGAGTCGGGCGCCCGAAGCTTCGAGGAGCTGGCGATCCGCCAGCAGGGCGACCATGCCGTGATCGTCTATGGACGGCGCGGCGACGCGGTCAGGCTGCTGGACGTCGAGGCCGACGCGCTGACGGCGCGCGATTTTCTCTTCGGTTGAGCGCCCCGGCGCCGGGCCAGGGCATCGGCCTCCGCGCCCCCCCGGGCTGGGGCCCTAGGCACGCCCGCGGCAGGGCTCGACTTAGTTTCGCCGCCTTTTTGACGTGTTCGCCTTATTGTTTTCCAACGAAAACAAGGTTCCGCATGCGAAACCATCGCTCGAACCGGCTCACTCCGGCAGCGCGTCGCAGGTCCGCTCCGCGCAGTCCCGGTCGGCGGCGTCGTAGATGCTGCTGCAGGTCAGCTGCGCCCAGGCTTCGCGCTGCGCCGCCGGGATGTCGCCCACGAAGTCAGACCACCAGGCCAGCAGCGTTTCGAGGTCCGGCGCCGCGCCGGGACGGCCGGCCTCGCGCAGAACGGCGAGGCGCGCGCGTTCCTCCGACCAGGCCCGACGGTTGGACCAGCGCAGGCCGGTCCGCGCATTCGCGCGCCCGGCCTCGCTCAACGGCGCCGACGCGCCCTGCGAAACCGACACGGCCTCCGGAAAGTCCGCCTCGCGCACGGCGGCATAGGCCGCGCAGGAGCCGTGGAGCCGGGCCGAGGGCGACAGTCCGGGCGCGGCTTGAC
>JBCBYE010000402.1:0-4584 GCA_039816075.1 Pseudomonadota bacterium
CCGCTGATGCGGCGCCCGGCGCGGCGGGGGGCGGCGCGCGCGCAGAGGGGGGCAGGGTCCCGAGCTTCGCGGAGGCAAGCCGCTCCCCGCTCAGTCCATCGGGAACATCCGCACGCTGGCCCCGCCATCCACCGTCAGGATCTGTCCGGTCATGTAGCTGGAGGCGTCGGAGGCCAGGAACAGCGTCGCGCCGACCATCTCCGCCGGACCGGCCCAGCGCTGCAGCGGCACGCTGCGGCGGATCATCGCCTGCCATTCGGGCTTGGCGGCGAGCGGGGCGTTCACCTCCGTCGCCACCGGTCCCGGGGCGATGCCGTTGACGGTCACGCCCTGCGGGCCCAGCTCCACCGCCAGGGCGCGCACCAGCCCGCCCAACCCGGCCTTGCTCGCCGGATAGGCGATGTCGCCGGGCATGGCGAAGGCGCCTGCCAGAGACGTGAACATCACGATCCGCCCGCGCCCCGTCGCCGCCATGCGCGGCGCGGCCGCGCGCGCCAGGCGGAACGGCGCCGCAAGGTTGGCCTCCATCAGCGCGCGGAACGCCTCCGGCTCGATCTCCGCCAGCGACCGTCGGTCCCGCGCGGCCGCCGCGCAGATCAACGCGTCCAGCCGGCCGGTCCGCGCCAGGACTGCCTCCACCGCCGCCTCGGCCGCGCCGTCGTCGACCATGTCGAAGGGCAGCGCGAAGCTGCCCGGCAGCGCGTCGGCCAGCGCCTGCAGCGCCTCCGCCCGGCGCCCGCCCAGCGCCACCTGTGCGCCGGCGGCGCTCAGCCCGCGCGCCGCCTCCGCCCCGATGCCGCCCGAGGCGCCGGCGACCAGGACCGTGCGGCCCGCCATCGAAAAGAGGTCCACGCCCCGCGCCGCATCCATCCGCCGATCCTCCGCCGCGCTCCGGTCGGAGCGTCCGTCGCCCCGCCGACCGCCTCAGGCCGCCGCCGAAGTCGCCCGCGCCAGAGCCTCCAGCCGCCCCTTCGCGGCGCCGGAATCGATCGACTCCGCCGCCATCGCCGCGCCCTCGCGCAGGTCCGCCGCGCGTTCCGCCACGACCAGCGCCGCCGCCGCGTTCAGACGCACCGCGTCGCGATAGGCCGAAGCTTCGCCCGCGAGCAATCCGCGCAGCGCCGCCGCGTTCGCCTCCGGCGCGCCGCCCAGCAGGCGTTCGAACGGATGCACGGGCAGGCCCGCCTCCTCCGGATGCAGCTCGAACTCGCGGATCCGCCCGCCGCAGGTCTCCACCGCCCAGCTCGACCCGCAGATGGAGATCTCGTCGGTGCCGTCGCCGCCATGCACCAGCCAGGCGCGCTCGGTCCCCAGCACCGTCAGCGTCTCGGCCATGGGCCGGATCATCTCGCGCGAAAACGCGCCGGTCAGCTGCCGCGTCACCCCGGCGGGATTGGTCATCGGCCCCAGAATGTTGAAGATCGTCCGCGCGCCCAGCTCGGCCCGCGCCGGACCCACATAGCGCATGGCGGGGTGGTGCATCGGCGCCATCATGAAGGCGATGCCCGCCTCCGCCAACGCCCGCTCCACCACCTCCGGCCCGACCATGACCTCCACGCCCAGCTGGCCCAGTGCGTCCGCCGCGCCGGACTTCGACGACAGGTTGCGGTTGCCATGCTTGGCCACCACCACCCCGCAGCCCGCCACCACCAGCGCCGCGGCGGTCGAGATGTTGAGCGTGCCCTTGCCGTCGCCGCCGGTGCCGACGATGTCCATCGCCCCTGCGGGGGCCCGCACGCGCGTCATCTTCGCCCGCATCACCGCGGCGGCGGCGGCGTATTCCTCCACCGTCTCGCCGCGCGTGCGCAGCGCCATCAGAAATCCGCCGATCTGCGCCGGCGTCGCCTCGCCCGACATCAGCGCGGCGAAGGCGCCCTCCGCCTCCTCCCGGCTCAGCGGTCCGTCCGCGGCGCGGGAGATCAGCGGCTTCAGCCCGCCGTCCATCACGCCGGCTCCAGCGCGTTCAGCCCGGCCAGGCGCAGCACGTTGGCCAGCAGCGCCTTGCCGTGCTCCGTGGCGATGGATTCGGGGTGGAACTGCACGCCGTGCAGCGGCAGCTCGCGGTGCTGCAGGCCCATGATCGTGCCGTCCTCCAGCTCCGCCGTGATCGCCAGGCACGCCGGCAGGCTATCGCGCTCCACCACCAGCGAATGGTAGCGCGTGCACGACAGGGGCGACGGCAGGTCCGCGAACGCGCCTTCGCCCCGGTGCAGGATGGGCGAGGTCTTGCCGTGCACGATCTCTCCCGCGCGCACCACGCGCCCGCCCATGGCCTGGCCCAGCGTCTGATGGCCCAGGCACACGCCGAACAGGGGCAGGCGCGCCTCGGCGCAGGCCGCGACCATGTCCAGGCAGATGCCCGCCCGGTCCGGATCGCAGGGTCCCGGCGACAGCACCACCGCCTGCGGCCCCAGCGCCAGCGCCTCGGACGGGGTCAGCGCGTCGTTGCGGACCACCTGGCACTCGGCGCCCAGCTCGCCCAGGAAATGCACCAGGTTGAAGGTGAAGCTGTCGTAGTTGTCGATGAGCAGCAGCATGACGCGCGCCTTCCGGTGGAGCTTTCGCGAACGGCGGTCTGGCCTGCCCCGCCCGGCGGCGGCTATAGAGAGGCGAAGCGGCGCGGCGGGTCAAGACGGCCCCCCGGGCCGCGGGCGGACCAGGGCCGACCGGCGCCGACCGGGGCCGACCGAGGCGAACCAACGAGGCAGGCGATGCTGCGCGGCATGTTCTACGGCTTTTTCCTGTGCGCCCTGGCGGCGGCGGTGGCGGCGGCGCTGAACCCGCTGCCGGCGGAGCGGTTTCCCGCCCCGACGGCCGAGGCGGCCGACGGCTGACGCCGCGCCGCGGCGGAGCGGTCGGACATGGCGACGCCCAAGGCGGCTCCCAAGACGGCCCCCGGACCTGAGGCCGCGAAACCCGCGTCGGGCAAGCCCTCGCGGCCCAGACGCCTGTCCAAGGCGGCGGAGGCGGCGCTGTGGCGCCGCCGCACGGCCCTCATGCTTCTGGCGGTCTGCGCGCTGCGCCTTCTGCTGAACGCCGCCACCGTCATCCCCGTGCATTTCGACGAGGCGCAGTACTGGGCCTACGGGCAGGAGCGGGCGTTCGGCCATTACTCCAAGCCGCCGCTGGTGGGCTGGGCCATCCTCGCCTCCACCCAGGCCCTGGGCGACACGCTCTTCGGTCTGCGCGCCTTCGCGCCGGTCATGCACCTGATCATCGCCGTCTTCGTCTTCGCGATCGGCGAGCGGGGCGGCGGCCCGCGCCTGGGGTTCTGGGCGGCGGCGATCTACACGGCGGCGCCCGGCGTCTCGATCAGCTCGCACCTGATGACCACGGACCCGGTGATGATGGCCGGCTGGGCGCTGGGCCTCTACGCGCTGATGCGCGCCATGGAGGTCAAGCCCGGCCGCAAGACCGCCGAGCCCTACGGCTGGTGGGCCCTCGCCGGCGCCGCCATCGGTCTGGGGATGCTGGCCAAGTACACCGCCGTCGCGATGCCGCTGGGCGCGCTCGGCTACGCCCTTTTCAGCCGCGAGGACCTGCCCGGCGCCCCCACCCGCCGCCGCGGCGCGCTCACGGCCGGTCTCGCCGGCCTGATCGTGCTGTCCCCCAACCTGATCTGGCAGGCCGCCAACGGCTTCGTCACCATCCTGCACCTGGGCGAAAACTCCGAGGCCGCGGCGGCGCGCATCGATCCGGCCGACGTGGCGGAGTTCTGGGGCGCGCAGCTCGGCGTCTTCGGCCCTGTGGCGCTGGCGGCGCTCTTCGCGGCGCTGTGGACCTCCGGGCGGCGCGGCGACTGGCGCGACCGGCTGCTGATCTGGGTCTCCGTCCCGCTGCTGGCGGCGATGACGGCGCAGGCGCTGCTCGCCGGCGCCAACGCCAACTGGGCGGCGCCCGCCTATGTGGGCGGCTCCGTCCTGGCGGCGAAATGGCTGCTGACGCGGGATCTGCGCTGGGCGAAGGCGCAGCTGTGGTCCGGCGCGGCGCTCTTCGCCGCGGTCTGGGCCCTCGGCGCGGTCTACGCCGTCTGGGCCGCGGATCTGCCGCGCACGCCCGATCCGTTCAAGAAGATGCGCATCGGCGGCCCGTTCTGCGAGCTGGCGCTCAACGCCATGGAAAGCGAGGGCGCCTCCGTCCTCCTCTCCAACGACCGTCGGCGCCTTTCCGAATGCCAGTTCCAGGGCGGCCTGACCTTCGAGGACGTGGCCGTCCACTCCCCCGACCCGATCGCCAACAACCACGTGGAGTTCCGCAGCCGCCTGACCGAGGGCGACGACCGGCCCATGGTGCTGATCGTCGAAAGCGCGGCCCAGGCGGCGGAGATCGCGGCCCTTTTCGAAACCGCCGAGCCCCTGGGCGAAGGCTACTTCGCCACCCATGCGGACCGCGAGGTCGGCTATGCGCTGTGGTATGTCGAGGGCTTCGGCGGCTACTGACCGGCCCGCCCCAACCCCCCGCTCCCCCAACCCCCGCCCCCCCACCCCCCCCCCCCCCACCCGGCCCCCCCCCCCCCCCCCCGCCCCGCTAACCCCCAGATGACCCCCCGCCAAAAAAGCCCATAGAAAGTCGGTAAGAAACACC
>JBCBYE010000176.1:0-7619 GCA_039816075.1 Pseudomonadota bacterium
CCCGTAGCCGAAGAGCGACGCCATATCGACGTCGAGGGGGCGCAGGGCGATCCCCTCCTCCACCACCTTGGCGGCCTCGTTGACCATGGCGGCGATGTAGCGGCGCATGATCTGCTCGCGGGTGAAGGGCTTGGCGTTGATCTGGAGGCGGCGACGCTCCTCCTCGATCATCGGCATGACGCCGGGGTTGGGGGGGCCGGAGCGGGGGTTTTCGGAGTAGTCGTAGAAGCCCATGCCGGATTTCTGGCCCAGCCAGCCATGCTCGTACATCTTGTCGAGGAAGCCGTAGGGGTGCCGGTCTTCGGGGTCGCGGGTCGCCTCGCGGTCCTTGCGCGACAGATAGCCGATGTCGAGGCCGGCGAGGTCGCCCATCTGGAACGGGCCCATGGGATAGCCGAAGTCGCGCACGGCGGCGTCGACCTCGTAGGGATCGGCGCCGTCCTCCACCATCATGTTGGCGGCCTTCATGTAGTTGGCGAGGATGCGGTTGCCGATGAAGCCGTCGCAGACGCCGCAGCGCACGCCGACCTTCTTGAGGGTCCGCGCCAGCAGGAAGCCGGTGGCGACGGCGGTGGGGTCGGAGGCGTCGCCGACGATCACCTCCAGCAGGCGCATGATGTGGGCCGGCGAGAAGAAGTGCAGGCCGATCACGTCCTGGGGGCGGTTGGTGACCGAGGCGATCTCGTCGATGTCGAGATAGGAGGTGTTGGAGGCGAGGACGGCGCCCTCGCGCACGATCTTGTCGACCTTGGAGAAGACGTCCTTCTTGACCTGCATGGTCTCGAACACCGCTTCGATGAGCAGATCGACCTCGGCGAAGGCCTCCAGCTCGGTCGCGCCCTTCCAGTTGGTCGCCAGGAGGGCGTCGAGCGCCTCCTGCGTCATGCGGCCCTTGGCGACGCTCGACGCGAAGTTGCGGCGGATGTTCGCCTCGCCCCGTTCCAGCGCGGCGGCGTCCTGTTCGACGGTGACGACCTTCAGGCCGTTCTGCAGGCAGGCGGCGGCGATGCCGGCGCCCATGGTGCCGGCGCCGAGGATGCCGATGGTCTCCAGCTTGCGCGGCTCGGCCTTGGATTCGGGCACCTTGGCCACGGCGCGTTCGGAGAAGAAGGCGTGGACGAGCGCGGCGCGCTGCGGGTCGTCGTGGACCTCCTGGAACAGCTCGCGTTCGCGCTTGAGGCCCTGCTCGATGGGCAGGGTGGAGGCGGCGACGGCCTTCACGCACCAGATCGGGGATTTCTGGCCCTTGGAGGACTTGGCGACCTTGGCTTCCCACTCGGCGAAGAGCTCGGGCGCGACGTCGACGGTCAGCTCGCGCGTGCGGCGCAGGCCGGAGGCGTCGGCGTTGATCTTGCGGGCGAAGGCGAGGCCGGCGGCGAGCGGATCGCCGCTGTCGTCGAGGGCGTCGATGATGCCTTTGGCGAGCGCTTCTTCGGCCGGCACGTGGCGGCCGGTGGTGATCATCTCCAGCGCGTTTTCGGCGCCCGCGACGCGGGGCAGACGCTGCGTGCCGCCGGCGCCGGGAATGATGCCCAGATGCACCTCCGGCAGGCCGACGCGCGTTTTCGTCTGCGCCACGCGGTAGTGGGCGCCGAGCGCGACCTCGAGCCCGCCGCCGAGCGGCGTGCCGTGCAGCGAGGCGACGACGGGCTTGGCGCAATCCTCGATCTCGGTGCAGAGCGCGGAGAGGCCCGGCTCCTGCGGGGGCTTGCCGAATTCGGAGATGTCGGCGCCGGCGAGGAAGGTGCGGCCCTCGCAATGCAGAACGAGCGCCTTGGCGCCGTCGTCGGCCATGAACTGCCGCACGCCGGCCTGGATGCCCCGGCGCACGGCGGTGGAGAGGGCGTTGACGGGCGGGTTGTTGATGGTGACGACGGCGATGTCGCCGTCGCGCGAATAGCTGACCACGTCGGCCATCGGCGCTCCTCCCTGAGATCTGCGTGCGTTCGTCGCTTGGCGGGGGGCGGCGGCGGCCCCGGCGCGGGGCGGACTCTACGCCCCTGTCGGACTGACGCAAGCGTTAAGGGGGCCGAACTGTTTTCGGGGGAAGCAACGTCATCCCGCCGCGGGGCGTCCGGCCGGGCCCTGGTCCCGCCTGCGGCGGAACGGCGGCCCCGCCCGAACTCCCCGCGGCGGGGGCGCGGCGGGGGGGCGGCGGGGGGGCGTCAGGGGGCGGCGAGGCGGGCGATGCGCTCCAGCAGCATTTCGGTGGAGCCGTCGGCGAGGCGCGCGGCGCGCACGGCGACGAGATGGCGCGCGAGGGGCGCGTCCTCGGCCAGCCCCTCGGCCCCCAAGGCGTGGACCAGGGCGGGGACATGGCGGGCGGCGGCCTCGGTCGCGACGATCTTGGCGGAGGCGGCGGCGAGCTGGGTCTGCGCGGCGTGGTCGCGGGCGGCGGCGCCGGCGTCGGGTTCGGCGTCGGCCGCATCGCCGGCGTCGATCAGGCGCGCGGCCTCCGCCACGGCGAGGCGGGCGGCGAAGAGGTCCGCCTCCGCCTGCGCGGGGATCCAGCGCCAGCCCTGATGTTCGGCCAGGGGGCGGCCGAAGCTGCGCCGATGGGCGCCATGGGCCCGGGCGGCGTCGAGGGCGGCGCGCAGCAGGCCGCAGGCCATGGCGGCGACATGGACGCGGGCGGGGTTGATCTCCTCCATGGCGCGGCGAAAGCCGGGGCCGGGGGGGAGCAGCAGCGCCTCGGGCGGCGCCGCGTAGCCGTCGAGCGCGAGGCCGCCGAGACCCATGGCCTGCAGGGCGCCCATGCCGCGCGCGGTGCGCGCGGCGCCGGGGCGGGCGGTTTCCACCAGAAAGCCGGCGATGCCCTTGCCGTCGCCGACCGCGCCGGTCTGGGCGAAGACCACGGCGAGGTCGGCGAGCCGGGCGTTGACGATCCAGGCCTTGGCCCCGTCGAGGCGCCAGGGCGCGTCGGGGGCGGCGAGGCCGTCGCGGGCGTCGCGCCGCGCGGTGGTTTCGAGCGCGGCGAAGTCGGAGCCGGCGGCGGGTTCGGTCATCGCCGTGCAGCCGACCAGCGTGCCGCGGACCAGGGCGGGGACCAGGCGTTCGGCCATGTCCCGCGGCGCCAGGCGGGCCAGGCGCAGGGCGCAGTTGTGGGTGTTCACCACGGCCATGGCGACGCCGTAGCAGGCGCCGGCCAGCGCCTCCGCCACGGCGGCGCGGGCGGCGAAGGGCAGGCCGGCGCCGCCGAGATCCCGGGGGATCTGCATCCCCGTCAGGCCGGCCTCGGCGGCGGCGGGGATCAGGCCGGGATCGGGGGCGCGGGCGGCCTCGGCGGCGGCGGCGCGGCGGGCGGCCTCGGGCGCGAAGGCGCGGGCGGCGTCCACGGCCTGCAGCGCGTCGGGCGTGAGATCATAGGGCATGACGGTCGCCTCCTGGGCGGCGGGGACGCGCGCGGCGCCCTTGGGGCGGGAGGCCGGCGCAGGCCGGCGGCGCCCCGAGGGGGCTCGATGCCCCCTCGGGGCGCGTCCCTGGGAGGGGGGCGCCCCGGTTACAGCAGGGCGTCGCGCAGCTCGCGCTTGAGCACCTTGCCGGTGGCGTTGCGCGGCAGCACGTCGATGAACGTCACGGCCTTGGGGATCTTGTAGCGCGCCAGCCGGCCGTCGCAGTGGGCGATGACGGCGGCCTCGTCGATCGCCGCGCCCTCGGCCCGCACGATCACGGCGAGGCCGACCTCGCCCCATCTGTCGTCCGGCTTGCCGATCACGGCGGCGTCCGCCACCCCCTCCAGCGCGAAGAGCACGCTTTCGACCTCCGCCGGATAGACGTTCTCGCCGCCGGAGATGTACATGTCCTTCCAGCGGTCCACGATCCACAGGTCGCCGTCGGCGTCGAGGCGCGCGGCGTCGCCGGTCTTGAACCAGCCGTCGACCCATTCGGCGGCGTTGGCGTCGGGGCGCTTCCAGTAGCCGGGCGTGATGTTCGGGCCGCGCACGCAGAGCTCTCCGGTCTCGTCGGGGTCGGCCTCGGTCCCGTCCTCGCGCATCACCTTCAGCTCCGCATGCAGGGCGCAGCGGCCGGCGGAGCCGGGCTTGGCCAGCGCGCTCTCCGCGTCCTGCAGCGACACCAGCGGCGAGGTTTCGGTCATGCCGAAGCCCTGGCGGATCACGACGTTCTTGCTTTGAGCGTAGGAGATCAGGAGCGGGCGCGGCGTCGGCGCCCCGCCGACCGTGGCGGAGACGACGCGCGACCAGTCCGAGGCGGCGAAATCGGGGTGCTGGCTCATGAACAGGTAGTTGGCCGGCACGCCGAGAAAGGTGGTCACGCCCGCCTCGGGGTCGGAGATCAGGCGCAGCGCCTCGCCCGGGTCGAACATGCGCATCAGATGCGTGTGCCCGCCCTGGTGCAGGATCGGCAGCAGATAGGTGTTCAGCCCCGCGGTGTGGAACAGCGGCAGGAAGGTCAGCCCGACCGAGGCCTGGGTGATCTGCAGCGGCCCGCAGGCGTTGATCGTGTTGGCGAAGGCCATGGCGTAGGTCTGCGGCCCGCCCTTGGGCCTGCCGGTGGTGCCGGAGGTGTAGATGAGGCTCCAGGCGTCGTCATGGGTCAGGTCCGTGCAGGGGTCCAGATGCGCGGGGTCGGCGGCGGCGAGCGCGTCCTCGTAGGGGGAGGGCCGGCCGAGGCCGGTGGTGGCGATCTCGTGCAGGGCGCGCCGCTGCATGGCCTCGACCAGCGGGGCGGCCTCGCGGTCGTGGATCATCGCCTTGGGCTCGGCGTCGGACATGATGAAGTCGAGCTCGGGCGCGGCGAGGCGCCAGTTGAGCAGGACGCAGATGGCGCCGAGGCGGGCGCAGGCGTTCAGCGCCTCCACCCCGTCGGTGGAGTTCAGGGCCAGCACCGCGACGCGATCGCCTTTCGCCACGCCGCAGGCGTGCTGGAGATGGGTCGCGAGGCGGCGCACCCGCTCGTCGTGCTGCCGATAGGTGAAATGCCGGCCCGAGGCGAGATCCGTCAGGCAGGGGCGCGCCGGATTGGCGCGGGCGTGGTAGGCGAGCCAGTCGTAGTGGCGCGGCGCCATGGCGTGATCCTCCCTTGCGGGCCCTCTGCCGGGGCCTCGACGCCCGAGGTTAGGCGGCGTCGGCGCCCATGGGAAGCCGAAGGGTTGAGGCCCGCGCCCGGACGGGCATGGTGGCGCCGGGGGACCGCGCCGCGCAGGAGGACGCCTGAATGCCCGATTACGAACTCGACGACGCCTACGAGCTCAAGAGCCCGGAGGACAACCGCGCCCATTACGCCGCCTGGTCCGAGACCTATGACGGCGCCTTCGCCGAAGGCTGGGGCTATGTGGCGCCGCGGGAGATCGCGCGCATCTACAGGCAGGAGATGCGGGACGGCGATGCGCCGCTGCTGGATCTGGGCGCGGGCACGGGCCTGGTGGCGGAGCATCTGGGCGGGCTGGAGGCGGATGCGCTGGACATCACGCCCCAGATGCTGGCCAAGGCGGCGCCCAAGGGGCTCTACCGTCGGCTGATCGAGGCGGATGCCATGAAGCCGCTGGAGATGGCGGACGGCGCCTATGGGGGCGTGATCTCCTGCGGGACGTTCACCCATGGGCATGTGGGCCCCGCCGCGCTGCCGGAGCTGCTGCGCGTGACGCGGCCCGGGGGGCTGTTCGTGTGCGGGGTGATCCCGCCGGTCTATGACGGTCAGGGCTTCGGCTCGGCCCTGGCGCTGCTCAACGCGGACGGGGTCGTGGGGCCGCTGAGCTTCCGGCGCATCGCGATCTACGAGGGCGCCGAGCATCCCCATGCGGGCGACGTGGGGCTGGTGATGGTGTTCCGCAAGGCGGGGTGAGGGCCGGGCGGCGGCGGCGGGCGCGGGCCTGCGCCCGCGCCGCCCGAGGGTCGGCCGAAGGCCCGGCGCGGGGCGGCTTGTCCCGGGGCGGCGCGGGGCGGAATGTCCCGGGGCTCAGCCCCTCGCGCGGCGGCGGCGGCGCAGCAGGGCGAGGCCGCCGAGCGCGGCGGCGAGCAGGCCGCCGGCGGCGGGCGCGGGGATGTCGGACGACGGCGCGCCGACGCTTGCGTCCAGCACCACGGCGTCGAAGGCGCCCAGCAAGCCTGCGGTGCGGTCGGGGCGGATCACGAGCCGGTCGATGGCGACGCCCGCGAGAGCGACGGCCTCGAACGTCGCGTCGTCGGGGGAGGCGGACGTGAAGGTGTCGGCGCCCAGCAGCGCCGCGCCGGAATACCCTTCGAGCGTGATGTCGGCGGGGATCGTGGAGACCTCGATCCGCCGATCGACGGAGGAGAACAGGAAGGGGTCGCCGCCCCGGGTCAGGGTCAGCGTGCCGGTCGTGCCGCCTTGCCGCTCGACCTCGTAGGTCGGCGTCGAGCTGCTGCCCTGGCCGAGGAACATCCGGTCGAAGTCGAGGGTGAAGCCGTCTTCCGCGAACGTGCCGGCGATGTCGCCGACGCCTTCGGAGGCGCCGACGCCCTCGAAGTCGATGACGGTCAGGGCCGAGGCCGGCGCCGCGGCGGCCATGAGCAGGGCGGCGGCGGCCGCGGATTTGAGACGGTGCATGGGCCCGGTCCCCCTGGCTGCTGCAAACTGGCCGTGGTGCTGCTTGACGCCACGGCAAAGGGGGCGGGCGGTGCAAGGGATCGTCGCCTCGACGGCCGCGATTTCAGGGCGGGGCCGGGCGGGGCCGGGCGGGGCCGGTCACGTCGAGCCGCGACGCTCGGCCGGCCCGAACGGCCCGCCGCGATGGCGGCGCTGCGCCGTCCTGAGATCGGCCTGCGAGCGCCCGCGCGGGGTCGTCCGCGGATGATCCGGCGGTCAGCGGCGGCGGCGCATCAGCGCGAGGCCGCCCAGCGCGGCGACGAGCAGGCCGCCGGCAGCCGGCACGGGAACCTCGGACGACGGCCCCCCCGGCGCGTCGTTCAGCACGACGGTGTCGAAGGCGCCGCTGAACCCCCCGTCTCTATCCGCGCTGATCACCAGCCGGTCCAGGGAAAGACCGGCCAGATCGACCGCCGAGAACGTCGTGTAGGCTTGCAGCCCCGTCGTGAACGTGTCGGCGCCCTGCGAGGCCGCGCCCAAGAAGCCTTCGAGCGTGATGTCGATGTTGGGTTCGTCGTCGTCCTCGGCTTCCCAATCGACGGAGATGAAACCGAAGAGGTCGCCGCCTTTGGTGATGGTCAGCACACCGTCGGTGCCGGCCGACCGCTCGATCTCGAAATCGGGCGTCGACGTGCTTCCCAGTGCGATGAACATCTCGTCGAAATCAAGCGTGAAACCGTCCTCCGTCGCGGTCCCGGTGAACTCGCCCTCGCCTTGTTCGGCGCCTACGCCTTCGAAGTCGATGACGACCGGCAGGGCGGAGGCCGGCGCGGCGAGACCGGCGGCGAGGAGCGCCGCCAGAGCGGCGGTCGTGCGCATAACGGTGTTCATGTCAGGTCCCCGAGCCTGCTGCATTGCGGCAAACCTTAACACATCGACGGCGGTCGCGCGCGTTTCAAGTTCGGGCAAGGCGTCGGGCGGATCGACCGGTCGCTCCGCGCCGCGGAGGGGCGGGCGGGGGCCGGACGAGCGCGCGCCGCGCGCGGGTCCGCGCCGCGGCGGCGCGGGAGCGGAAGATCCCACGACTGAACACCAGTAACAGACCTTGATCG
>JBCBYE010000536.1:0-3467 GCA_039816075.1 Pseudomonadota bacterium
CGCGCCGGGCGCCGTTGCGTCAACGCCCGCGCGCCGCCCAGGCCCTCGTCCGCCGCCGCCGTCTCGCGCCGTCTCGCCCCGGACTTGATCCGGGGCCGCCTTGGGTCGGGGCCGCCTTGGGTCGGGGTCGGGGCTGAGGCCGGGGGGGGGCGGCGTCCGGGGCGGCGCGCGGCGCGCGTCTTCGCCTCGAGGCGGCGTCCAGCGGAGACGGAGGAGGCCCCGGATCAGGTCCGGGGCGAGACGGCGCCGGGCCTCTCGGCCCGGACGACCTCGTCCCTCTCCGCTTGGTCCCCGGCGCGCGGCGGCCTATCGTCTGCCACCCGCGCCGACCGCCGCCGAAAGGACATCGCCATGGCCGGACCGCTCAGCGGCATTCGCATCCTCGACGCCACCGCCATGATCGCGGGGCCGCTCGCCACCGCCCTGCTGGGCGACCAGGGGGCGGAGATCCTCAAGCTCGAACCCCCCGGGGGCGGCGATCACACCCGGCAGGTCGCCGGCCGGCGCAACGGCGTCGCCGCGGCCTTTCTGCACAACAACCGCTCCAAGCGCTCCATCGCGCTGAACCTCAAGGACCCCGAGGGGGTGGAGGCCGCCCTCCGGCTGGCCGAAACCGCCGACGTCTTCGTGCAGAACTGGCGCCCCGGCGTCGCCGAACGCCTGGGCCTGGGCGAGGCTGCGGTCCGCGCGCGCCGGCCGGACATCGTCTACGTCTCCATCGCCGGCTTCGGCTTCGACGGCCCCTGGGCGCGGCGGCCGGTCTACGACCCGCTGATCCAGGCGCTCAGCGGGCTCGCCTCGGTCCAGGGGGCCGGCGGGCGGCCGCGCCTGGTGCGCACGATCCTGCCCGACAAGGCCACGGCGCTGACCGCCAGCCAGGCCATCACCGCGGCCCTGCTGGCGCGGGCGCGCACCGGGCGGGGCGACCATGTCAGGCTCTCCATGCTCGACGCGATCTCCCACTTCCTCTGGGCCTCCGACATGACCGGCCTCACCTTCCCGGACGCGCCGCCCAGGGAACCGCAGGCCGAGGCCAAGGCGCAGAGCTTCGTGGAGCTGATCTACGAAACGCAGGACGGCCACATGGCCGTCTCCGCCCATACCGACGTCACCTGGAAGGGGCTCAGCCGTGCGGTGAACCGCCCCGACTGGCTCGACGATCCCCGCTTCGCCACCGTCGAGGCGCGCGAGGTCAACAAGGCCGCGCGGCTGGAGATCACCCAGGAGGCGTTGTTGGGCGACACGACCGAGCGCTGGATGGCGCGGCTGGAGGCCGAGGACGTGCCCTGCGCCCCGGTCCTGTCGCGCAGCCAGACGCTGACCCATCCCCAGATCGAGGCCAACGGCACGGTGCTGGAGCGCGAGCATCCCCAGGCCGGCCGCTATCGCCAGGCCCGCGCGCCCGCCGTCTTCGACGTGCACGCGGCCGAGCCGCCGGGCCATGCCCGCGCCCTCGGCGCCGATACGGAGGCCGCGCTGGCCGAGGCCGGCTACGCGCCGGACGAGATCGCGCGCCTTTTCGAAACCGGCGCCGCCGCCGCGCCGCCCCCCGCCCAGGAGGCCGCCGAATGATCGAGTTCCACTACGCTCCCACCCCCAACGGCTGGAAGGTGGCGATCATGCTCGAGGAATGCGGACTGCCCTACGACCTCAAGGCCATCCGCCTGGCCGAGGGCGACCAGTTCAAGCCCGAATTCCTTGCCATCTCCCCCAACGCCAAGATGCCCGCGATCCTCGACCCCGAACCGCCCGAGGGCTTCGGCGCCGATCCCGTTCCGGTGTTTGAGAGCGGCGCGATCCTCCTCTACCTGGCCGAGAAGACCGGCCGCTTCGCCCCGCCCCCGGCCGACCGCCGGGCCCGCAAGGCGCTCGACGAGTGGCTGTTCTGGCAATCCGCCAACCAGGGCCCCATGGGCGGCCAGCTCTCCCATTTCCGCAACTACGCGCCCGAGGGCGACAAGCCCTACGGCTTCAAGCGCTACCTCGGCGAATACGACCGCAACCTCGGCGTGCTCGACGCGCGGCTGGAGGGGCGGGAGTGGGTCATGGGTGCGGACTACACCATCGCCGACATGATGATCTTTCCCTGGGCGTTCATCGCCAAGCCGCTGGGCGCCTCGCTGGACGCTTTCCCGAACGTGTCGGCGTGGCGAGAGCGGATGAAGGCGCGCCCCGCGGTCAAGGCCGCGATCAACCTGCTCAAGGACGAGCAGAACCGCGGCCAGCAGAACGCCTCCAACAACAAGCTGCTCTACAACCAGTCCGCGGCCCATCTGCGCGGAGAGGCGTGACGTTGCAACGCGATGGCGCCAAGCGCCGTTAACGTTTCAGTCAAACAGGATTCATCTTGCGCTCGTCGCCCTGCCGGCGGCAGGCTCCTGAGCGATTGAATCGCGGACGCCGATCCCCGCCCCGCGCAGGAGCGACTGACAATGGAAGCCATCATCGACTTCGACGCCCCGCTCGACCTCAGCGATGCCGTCACAGGGCTGGGGGTGGTCGACGACGACTTCACCATCATGCCGACCGACGACCCCAACGTCCTCCTCGGCAACGGCCCGAACCCCTTCGGCAAGATCCCCATCCCCGCAGACGACGTCTCGGTCACCTACACGTTCGAAGAAGCCGTCGACTTCGCCTTCGGAGAACAACAGCTTCCCGATGGCCGCCTGCTCGACGTCGAGGCACGGGACTCGAACGACGAGCCCATCGTCTCCTTCACCTTCATCCCCTCGGTCGGCATCCAGAACGGCGTCGTCGATTGGAGCGAGATCGACGAGCTGGAGGTGAACGGAAGCTCAGGCGCCGACGTGATCAGCGGCGTCCCCCTAATCAACCCCGGCATGTCCGTCAGCGTCAGGGGCCTGGGCGGCGCCGACGAGATCATCGGCGGCCGTCTCGTCGACGAACTGTTCGGCGGAAACGGCAACGATGAGATCCGAGGGATGGGCGGCGACGACACCCTCAACGGAGGGAAAGGCCGAGACGACCTGATCGGCGGCGCCGGCGACGATTTCGTTTTCTGCGGCGGCGGCGCGGATCTGGCCAAGGGCGGCGGCGGCGGCGACTTTTTCCGCTGCGGCGCGGGGAACGACCGGGTGATCGGCGGCGGCGGAAACGACACCGCCCATGGCGAGAACGGGTCCGACGTGCTCAACATGGGCAACGGCGCCGATTTCGCCGACGGCGGCGGCGGCCGCTCGACCGACCGGCTGAACATGGGAGCCGGCAACGACGTCGTCGAAGAGACGCAGGGCAGAACGATCGTCGAACTCGGCGGCGGCCGAGACACCTGCCGGATGTTCTCCGACCGCGACGTCATCTACATCATCGAGGACTGGAACGTGCGGCAGGACGTGCTGGAATGCGGCTACGTCGATCCCGGCCGTCCCGACAACCAAGCGACGCTCCGACGGAACATCGCCATCGAACTGTTCGGGGGCCGCGACCCGGAGCTGCGCATCGAA
>JBCBYE010000247.1:0-6403 GCA_039816075.1 Pseudomonadota bacterium
AGGCGGTGACGGAGATCGAAGCGATCCTCGACGCCTCCGGCCGCCAGATCTGGCGGCCCTTCGCGCCGCGCGCGCGAATCGAGGTGGACTTCTCCGACCCCGCCTGGCGCTGGTCGGGCGAGGGCTACATCGACGCCAATTTCGGCGTCGCGATGCTGGAGGAGGACTTTTCCTACTGGACCTGGTCGCGGGCGCCCCATGGCGACGGCGCGGTCAGCTTCTACGATGCGCGGCGGCGCGACGGCAGCGCGCTGGAACTGGCCTTGCGCTTTTCCCGCGACGGCACGGCCGAACCGGTCGCCCCCCCGCCCAAGGCCCGCCTGCCTCGCGGTCTATGGGGCGTGCGGCGGGAGACGCGGGCCGATGCCGGCACGCAGCCGCGCACGCTGCATCGGTTGGAGAACGCGCCGTTCTACACCCGCTCCGCCCTCACGGCGCAGGTCTATGGCGAGACGGTCACGGCCATGCACGAGGCGCTGAACCTCGACCGCTTCGCAAACCCCGTGGTGAAGTCCCTGTTGCCCTGGCGCATGCCCCGACCGCCCTACTGGCCGCCGGGCTGGGTCAAGCGCTGACCGGCGCAGCCCCTCCGCCGACCGGCGCTAGGCCTGGCTGGGCAGGCCGAACTTGTCGGCGCCGTTGATCTTCACGATCCGCCAGTTGAGCGCGGCGGCGTAGCTGACCCACACGATGTAGGGCGCCAGCAGCCAGCCCGCGATGGCGTCCACCAGCGCGAACAGGATCGTGGTCAGCACCACCGCGGTCCAAAGGCCTAAGACGGCGATCATCGCCGCATCCGGTCGACGGATGCCGAAGAACAGCGGCGACCAGATGGCGTTCAGCGTGATCTGCGCGGCCCAGAACGCCAGTCCCGCCGCCGCGACCGCCCCGCCCTCGCCGCCCGCAAGGCCCGAGCCCACGCGCCAGGCGGCGATCGTCATCATGATGTAAAGCGCCATCCAGGCCACCGGGAACAGCCAGTCGGGCGGCGTCCAGGACGGTTTGGCAAGGTCGCGATACCACTCGCCCGGCCCGAACACCGCGCCTGTGGAGGCCGCGGCCATGACCGCCAGGCTCAGCCCGGCCAGGATCGCAAAGTCCATCATCGCGCCGTCTCCGTCCTTGCGTGGGTGGCGAAGAACTTAGTCCGCAGGCTCGAACGGTGAAGAGGGCGCCCGGCGCGCGCCCCTGCGCCCCGCCGTCGCGCCCGCCTCCGGCGGATCGTCACACCGCGCGACGCGCGTCCCGGCGGGCGCGGTCCCGCGCCTCCAGATCCGACAGCACCGCGATGAAGGCCGACACCTGCGCATCCGCCCCGGTGGAGGCGCGAATCCGCGGCGGCGTCGGCCGCGCGGCCGCCTCGACCAGAAACGCACAGGCGGGCAGCGCCGGCGCCGTGGAGCCCTTGGGCATGCCCGGCGCAAGGCTCCAGGCCGCATCGCCCATCGCGCGACCGGCCAGCGCCAGCTTGCGCCGCGTCGTGGTCACCGCGCGGGCGGAGACGGAATCGCAGCCCTGGGCGCGGACCACCGCGCCGATCTCGCCGTAGATCCGACCCGCCGCATGGATCGCCGGGCGGCACACCGCAGGCAGCTGCCCCACGCCGGGGCGCGCACGGGCATACAGCCGATCCGCCTCCGCCAACATCCGCTCCACCAGACCGCCGAGCTCGGGCGTGAAGCGCGGATCGGCGAGAAACTCGGCCGGGTCGATCCCCACCTCGCGCAGCCAGGACTTGGGCAGGAACAGGCGCCCGGCGCGGGCGTCCTCGCCCACGTCGCGCGCCATGTTGGTCAGCTGCATCGCGTTGCCCATGTCGCAGGCCCGCGCCAGCGCCTCCGGCCGGCGCACGCCCATCAGCACGGTCATCATCGCCCCGACGGCGCCCGCCACCCGGGCCGCATAGGCGTGCAGATCGTCCAGCGTCTCGTAGGTGCGCCCCTGCGCATCCCACTCCAGCCCCTCGATCAGCGCCTCGGGCAAGGCGCGCGGCATCTCGAACCGCTCCACGATGGCGGCCATGGCGCGATCGGCCGGATGATCCTGCGGGCGGGCTTCATAGACCAGGTCCAGACGCGCGCGCAGGCTTTGCACCGCGCGGGCCTTGGCGGCGGCCTCGTCCGCTTCCTCGTCCACGGCGTCGTCGGCGCAGCGGCAGAAGGCGTAAAGCGCCAGCGCCGGCTCGCGCACCCGACGCGGCAGAAGGCGCGAGGCGGCGTGGAAGGAGCGGGAGCCGTGGCGGATCGCCTCGCGGCACGCCGCCAGATCCTGAGCATGGGGCGCCGGCGCGCGCGGCAGCGGAAGCAGCGGCGGCGCCGCGACCTGACGCAGCGGCGCAGATGACGTCGCAGGCGGCGTGCGCAGCGCCCGGCGCGACCGCGCCTCCGGCAGCGCCGCCTCGGCGACCTCGGCTTCGAAGGGGGCGGAAAGACCGTCGATCATGCGCGCGGCTCCACGGTTTCGGCGGCGGGGATCAACTGATCCGCGACCTCGGCCGAGCAGATCGCCCCCGGCAGCCCGGCGCCCGGATGGGTGCCCGCGCCGACCAGGTACAGCCCCTCGACCTCTTCTGAGATGTTGTGCGGCCGGAACCAGGCCGACTGCAGGATCCGCGGCTCGATGGAAAAGCCCGCGCCATAGGGGGAGCGATAGCGTGTGCGGAAATCCTCCGGCGTCATGACATGCTCGGACACGACCGTTTCGCCGATGCCGGGGGCCAGCGTTTCCAGCTGCGCCAGCACCGCCTCGCGATAGCGCGCGCCCTGCGCCTGCCAGTCCACCGGCCGATCATGCCCCAGATGCGGCACCGGGCTCAGCGCATACCAGGCGTCGTCGCCCTCGGGCGCGCAGCTGGGATCGGTGACGGAGGGGCGGTGGATGTAGAGGCTCATGTCCTCCGCCAACGTCCCCTTGACGAAGACGTCGTCCACCAGCCCGCCGTAGCGGGGCCCGTTGAGGATGGTGTGATGCCCCAGCTTGGGGAACCGGCCCGCCGTGCCGCGCGTGCCGAAGTACCAGACGTAAAGACCCATCGACCATTTGGAGCGCTTCAGCCGCGCATCGGTCCAGCGCTTGCGCGACCGGCCCGACAACAGCGCCGAATAGGTGTGCCCCGCATCGGCGTTGGAGACGACGATGTCCGCTGACACGATCTCGCCCGACGCCAGGCGAACGCCGGCGGCGCGGTCGCCCTCCACGACGATCTCGTCGACGTCGGCGTTCCAGCGGAACTCGACGCCCAGCTCCTCCGCCGCGTCGGCGATGCCCTGCGCCAGCGCCCCGGCGCCGCCCATGGCGTAGTGAACGCCGTGCAGCTTCTCCAGATGGCTGACCAGCGCG
Organism: Pseudomonadota bacterium; assembly: GCA_039816075.1. Taxonomy (GTDB): domain Bacteria; phylum Pseudomonadota; class Alphaproteobacteria; order Rhodobacterales; family Rhodobacteraceae; genus Albimonas. Next base: position 3,340 of record JBCBYE010000247.1, read on the forward strand.
TACATGGACGTCACGCGGAACGGGTCGCCCCCGATGAAAAGCGGGTGAAAGCTGAAGGCCATGCGCAGCCGCGGATCGCGCATGCGCCGCGCCGCCAGCGCATGGATCGACCGGTCCGCCCGCAGCCAGGCGAAGCTGGGCAGAACCTTGATCAGCTCCCACAGCTCATGCAGCGGCCGCCGGCCGAGGCCGACGAAGCCGACCTCGTAGCGCCGCTCCGCATCGCGCATGAAACGCTCCCATCCCGCGACGTCGTCGGGGGAGAGGCGGCGCACCTCGTCGCGCATCCGGTCCTCGTCGCCCGAGGCGGTGAAGTGCGAGCCGTCCGGCCAGCGGATCGTGTAGAACGGATTCATCGGCACGATGTCCACGTAATCGGACATGCGCTTGCCGCCGGCGGCGAAGAGCTCTTCGAGGATGTGCGGCGCCGTCACGATGGTCGGGCCGAGGTCGAAGCGAAAGCCGTCCTGCCGCCGCGCGGTCGCCCGCCCGCCGGGATGATCGAGCCGGTCGCAGACGGTGACCCGCCAGCCGCGCGCGGCAAGCCGGAGGGCGGCGGCGAGGCCGCCGAATCCCGCGCCGACGACGGCCGCATGGGGGCGGGCAGGGCGGATGAACGGCGCGGCGAGCGCCTCGGGAGGCGTGACTGTCAACATGAGCGGACAGTAACATCTTCCTGACGGAATGCCAGCCGAAGGATACGACGTCGGCACGAAACTCAACGTTTGAAAGGGTCAACGCCAGGAATTCGACCCTGCTCCCTTCGATCCCCTTCCCTACGACCTTATGTCAGTGTAAGTTGACACACGGAGTCGCGGGGCCCCTTCGCCGGCCGGTCCCGATCCTCCGAGCAGAGCGGGAGAGCCTTCATGCGCCATGACGACGACGCCGAGCGGCCGGGAGGCGCGCGATGACCCTCGCCGCCAGGATCGAGTTTCCCTTCGCCGCCATCGTCGGCCAGCTGGAGATGAAGCAGGCCCTGCGCATCGCCGCGGTCGACCCCACGGTCGGCGGCGTTCTGGTCTTCGGCGACCGGGGCACGGGCAAATCCACCGCCGTGCGCGCGCTCGCCGCGCTGCTGCCGCCCATCATCGTCGCCCCGGGGTCCCCCTGGAACCTGCCGCCCGAGGCCGACGCCCCGTCGGAAACCGTGCCGACCCCGGTGGTCGACCTGCCGCTCGGCGCCACGGAGGACCGCGTCGTCGGCGCGCTCGATCTGGAACGCGCGCTGACGCAGGGCGAAAAGGCCTTCGAGCCCGGTCTGCTGGCCCGCGCCAATCGCGGCTTTCTCTACATCGACGAGGTGAACCTGCTCGAGGATCACCTCGTGGACCTTCTGCTCGACGTCGCCGCCTCGGGCGAGAACTTGGTGGAGCGCGAGGGCCTCTCGGTTCGCCACCCCGCCCGCTTCGTCATCGTCGGCTCGGGCAACCCCGAAGAGGGAGAGCTGCGCCCCCAGCTTCTGGACCGGTTCGGCCTGTCCGTGGAGGTCGGCTCGCCCAAGAACGTCGCCCAGCGCGTGGAGGTCATCAAGCGCCGCGATGCGTTCGAACGCGACCGCCACGCCTTCATGGCCGCCTGGGACGACGCCCAGACCGCCGAGCGCGAGGCCATCGTCGCCGCCCGCGCGCGCCTGCCGGACGTGGAGACCCCCGACGCCACCCTCGCCTGCGCGGCGGAGCTGTGCCTCGCCCTGGGCGCCGACGGCCTGCGCGGCGAGCTGACCCTGATCCGCGCCGCCCGGGCGCTCGCCGCCCTCGAAGGCGCGTCCCAGACCGAGGCGCGGCATGTGCGCGCCATCGCCCCCTCGGCCCTGCGCCACCGCCTGCGCCGCGATCCGCTGGACGACACCGGCTCCACCGCGCGAGTGGAGCGGGCGCTGGCCGAAGCCGAGGCGACGGCATGATCGCGCGGCGTCGACCCTCCGCCTTTCGGGCCTGAGGCAGGGCGCATGAGCCCCCGCGACGAGCTGGCGCTGCCCGGTCCCGCCGCGCCGGATCCGCCCCCCGCAGGGCCGGACACGGACGCGATCTGGTCGGACGCTGCCCTTGCCGCCGCGCTGCTGGCGGTGGACCCGGCGGGCCTGGGCGGCGCCTGCCTGCGCGCCCGGCCCGGTCCCGCCCGCGACGCCTGGCTGACCCTTTTTCGCGGCCTGCTGCCGGCAGACGCGCCGGTCCGCCGCGCGCCGGCCTCCCTCTCCGAAGACCGCTTGCTGGGCGGCCTGGACCTCGCGGCCACCCTCTCCGCCCACCGCCCGGTCTGGTCGCCGGGCCTGCTGGCCGAGGCCGATGGCGGCGCGGTGATCCTGCCCATGGCCGAACGCGCCTCCGCCGGCCTCGTGGCCCAGCTCGGCGCCGCGCTCGACACCGGCGAGGCGCGCGCGGAACGCGACGGCGCCGGCCGCGTCGATCCCGCCCGCTTCGCCTGCATCGCCCTCGACGAGGGCGCGGAGCCCGACGAGGCCGCGGCGCCCGCGCTGACCGACCGGCTCGCCTTCTCGCTCGATCTCTCGGCCCTGCCCCGCGCGGCCGTGCCGGAAGAGCCGCTGACCGACGCGCCGGCGACCGTGGCCGAGATCGAGGAGGCGCGCGCGCGCCTCGCCGACCTGCCCGCCTGCGACGAGCTGGCGGAGGCGCTGACCCGCGCGGCCGAGGCGCTGGGCGTCGCCGGCTTGCGCGCGCCCCTTCTGGCGCTGCGCTGCGCCCGGGCCGCCGCCGCGCTGCTGGGAGCCGAAGCGCCGGGGGAGATCGAGGCCGGTCTCGCCGCCCGCCTCGTCCTCGCGCCCCGCGCGACGCAGCTGCCCCAGCCGCCGCCCGACGCGGCGGAGGTCGAGCCCGACGACCCGCCGCCGCCGTCCGAGCCCCCGCAAGACGGCGACGCCGCCGAGACGGAGGAGCCGGAGCGGAACCGCGACGCCCAGCTGGAGGACCGCGTGCTGGAGGCCGCCGCCGCCGCTCTGCCGCCGGACCTGCTGACCCGCCTCGCCGTCGCCGCCGCCGCCCGCACCCAAGTGCAGCACGCCGGCGCGGGGGCGGAGCGCAAGGCCCCGACGCGCGGCCGCCCG
>JBCBYE010000166.1:0-7810 GCA_039816075.1 Pseudomonadota bacterium
GACCTCGTTGGGGATCACGAAGGGCGCATGCGGCCAGCCGTAGATCTCGCGCACCGCGGCGATCTCCTCGGCGCCCAGCGGCGCGCCATGGGCGCCGGCGGTGCCCTGTTTTTTCGGCGAGCCCCAGCCAATGGTCGTGCGGCACGCCACCAGCGAGGGCGCCGGATCGGCCGCCGCGGCGGCGAGGGCGCGGTCGATGTCCTCGGGGTCGTGCCCGTCGCATTCGAACACCGACCAGCCCGAGGCGGCGAAGCGCGCCGTCTGGTCCGTCGCGTCCGACAGGCTGACGGAGCCGTCGATGCTGATCCCGTTGTCGTCCCACAAGACGTTGAGCTTGCCCAGCTTCTGATGGCCGGCGAGGCCGATCGCCTCCTGGCTGATGCCCTCCATCAGGCAGCCGTCGCCGGCGATCACCCAGGTGCGGTGATCCACGATCTTCCTGCCGAACCGGGCGGCGAGGCTTTCTTCGGCCATCGCCATGCCCACGGCCGTGGCGAGGCCCTGGCCGAGCGGTCCCGTGGTGGTCTCGATCCCCGGCGCATGGCCGTATTCGGGATGCCCCGCGGTGGCCGCGCCGATCTGGCGGAAATTCCGGATCTGGTCGATGGGCATGCCGGGCGTGCCGGTCAGGTGCAGCAGCCCGTAGATCAGCATGGAGCCATGGCCGGCCGACAGCACGAAGCGGTCGCGATCCGGCCAGTCCGGATGCGCCGCGTCGAATTTCAGATGCCGCTCGAACAGAACCGTGGCGACGTCGGCCATGCCCATGGGCATGCCGGGATGGCCGGACTTGGCGGCCTCCACCGCGTCCATGGCCAGAACGCGCAGGGCGCAGGCCTTCATCCAGTGCTCGGGGTGGCGGTCGCGCAGCGTCGTGATGTCCAAGGGTCCGGAGCCTTCGTCAAGCGGGGTCGGAAACGCCGCTTCTGTCGCAGGCGGCCGCGGACGGGTCAACCCGGCCGCCCGGCCCGGTCCGCAGGCGCTTGACCCCGGCGGCGGCGGGTGCTGCTTTAGACCTGCGGATGCGGTCCCACGAGGGAGGATCAGGCGTGACGGTCAGCGCGCAGGCGGCGGCGGCGAAACGGTCGCTCTCGGCGGCTCTGGGAGAGCTGGAGGCGGTCGTGGACGCGCTGCGCCCGGCCGAAGCGGGGGAGGCGGCGGAGGATCCGCGTCTCGCCGAACTCGCCGAGCAGGTCGCGGCGGCCGAGGCGGCCCGGGCGGCGGCGCAAGAGGCGGCGCGGCTGGCCGAAGCGGGCCGCGAGGCGGCCGAGGCGGAGCTGGCCGAAATGCGCGCGGCCCGCGCCGAAGACGCCGAGCTGATCGAGGCGGCGCTGGCCGACCTGCGCGCCGCGGTGTGAGTTTTTCCTTGGGAGATCAAGCCTATGGCTGACGTAGACCTGGCCATCGCCGGCCGCAGCTACCGCGTCGCCTGCGCCGATGGGCAGGAGGCGAATCTGGCCGAGGCGGGGGCCATGATCGCGTCGGAGGCGGAGGCGCTGCGCGAGGAATTCGGCGGGCGCTTCGCCACGTTGAGCGAGGCGCGGGTGATCCTGATGTCGAGCCTGATGCTGGCGGACCGGCTGCGGGGCAAGCCTGTGGCCATGGCTCAGCCGCCGGCGGAGGCCGCGGAAGGGCCTGAACAACAAGGACTTTTCGAAGATCCGGTGCAGACGGCGCGGATCAGGGAGCTGGAACTGGCGCTGGCCCAGGCGCAGGCCGGCGAGGCGGCGGCGGTGGCGGCGCTGGAGGAGGCGGCGCGGCAGGTGCGGGCCCTGACGGCGGATCTGGCCGAGGAGACGGCGGCTTAGGGCGCGGCCCTGACCCGGCGCATCAGCCGGGGGCGCCAAGAGGTTGAAGCGCCGAGACAATCGGCGCTTCGCCGTCGAGGATCAGCCGTTGGCTTCGCGGATCTTGTCGGCCGCATCCTTGTTGTAAGTCACTGATTTCGCGTCGAAAAGCTGGTCCAGCTCACCCGAGAGGGTCATTTCGGTGATGATGTCGCAGCCGCCGACGAACTCGCCCTTCACGTAGAGCTGCGGCACGGTGGGCCAGTCGGAGAAGTCCTTGATTCCCTGACGAATTTCGTCATCGGCGAGGACATTCACGTCGAGGAATTCGACGCCCATATAGTTCAGCACGCCGGCCACGCGGGAGGAAAAACCGCATTGGGGCATGGACTTGGTGCCCTTCATGAAGAGCACGACGTCATTGGCGTCGATATCCGACTGAATGGTCTCGAAGATCGGGTTGGCGGCGGTCTCGGTCATGGTCGGCTCCTTGGTCGAAGCGGGCGGGCGGCAGGGGTCGGGCCCGGGTCTGGCGCCCGTCTGGCAAATGTCTGTCTTTCGTCCGGCAAACGTCCGGCGAACGGCCTGCCGTCGTCCGGCGCATGTCGGGGCGTTTTGGGGGACGAAGGTCCGGCAAACGCGAAGTCGTCCGGACCATTCGTGTCCGGGCCTGTCAAGGTTTCGTTTAGCGCACAGGAGCGGCGGGGTGAAGCCCGGCCTTCGCAGGGGCGGCGCGTGCGGGGGCGGGGCGTCGGATCGGGAGCCGCGATCGTCGGGGGTCGGCGGCGGATCGAGATCCGCCCTGCGGTCGGTCAGTCGGGGGCGCGGGTGGTGAGGGCGAGGGCGTGGAGCTCTCCGCCCATGCGGCCCTTGAGGGCGGCGTAGACGGCGCGCTGCTGCTGGACGCGGTTGAGGCCGCGGAACTCTTCGGCGATGACGGTGGCGGCGTAGTGGTCGCCGTCGCCGGCGAGGTCCTGGATGTCGACGGAGGCAGAGGGGAAGCTCTCCTTGATGAGACGCTCGATCTCGGTGGCTTCCATGGGCATGAGGGGCTCCGGTACCAATGGGTTGCGGCATCGCAACGCGACGCTGTCCGGTTAAGCGCGCCGCGCGCTAGCGTCAAGTTGTTGACCGCAAGGCGCGACGGCAGGTCTTCCTCCCGCCGCGGCTTCCCAGTTTACCGCGTTCTTCTAGTCACAAAGACCTATTGCCGCAACGTAACGAATCGCGCGAGACTTTGTAGGCATCACTTTGGAGTTGAGACGATGATAAGAGTAAGAACTTTGGTTTGTGCATGCATTGCATCATTCCTTGCGGCAGAGGCTAACGCGGAGGAGTGTTCTTCTATCCTCGAGTACGGAATTTATGATACGCGGATCGAGAATTCATTGTTAGACTCCCACTCGTCATCAAGATCGATGATGTGTAGTCAATTTCAGAGCAACCAAGAAAAAGTTCAGAAGCTGAACTTTAGCGGTCGATACAAGCTTGTTTCAGCGGCCGGAGCTAGCGACTCGCGCGACTCGCACTCTCTCTACGAGGCGATGTGCCGATTTAATGAGGCTAGCCAAAGTACGCTGGAGATCAAAGAGTCGTTTGTGCGTACGGCGAGTGCAACAGTATTTGCGGCGTACGAGGAGTGCCTCAAACAGAATGAGAACGATATACAATTAGAGTACAGCATCAGCTCGTCGGGTGACAATATTTCGATACACGTTAGAGACACAAAGCCTGAGCGCTGGAGCGCGGGACATGGTTTGCGCATCGAGAGGTTTAGCGTCGCGCCCAAACAGTCCGATGCCATAACTTGTACGGCTGACGCGGCACTCAATCAACCACTGCCGCGAACCACTGCGGAAAAGGCTTACGAACTTGTCGGTAATGAGCTCGTAGTGATCTCGTGCGAAATTTCAGAGGCCGGCGGAGAGGTCCCAGACTCACTTCTGCTCAAAGAGCATGTGATCAGTCTCGATACAAACAAAGGTAGTATCGGCATAGAGGTTGCCGAGCGAAGACGCCCACCGTCGCCTAAGGGGTTGATCGTGCATGCTCGCGCTGATGCTCATAACCGTGAAGAAGTAGCTGTTCTATATTTTGAGGAAGGCGAAAGTCACTTGTACGCTTTCAACCGCGGTGGCAACAACTTCCAAGGCTGTGAGCTGAGAGACGGTAAGATCACACCAAAACTACGGCTTCCGCATCGTGGATCGATTGTCGATGGCCCTGCGATTAGACGACTAGGCGACGCTAGTCCGGCGGTGCAAGATGGGCATAGAGCGATCTGTAGTATCGTAGGCGAAGTCTACGATGATCTCTAGATTGCGGTTGAGCTCATAGCTATCAACGACTCGAGTGTGACGGAGTGATGCAGACTGACTAGGTGGGGGCGATATATGAGTGCTTTGAGATGAGCCTCTCCAATGCAAGGTCGTAAGAGCCAAGCCGGAGCTTGCTTTTACCCAGTGTTCCTATCCACGTGCTATTCTCTTGTATCTTAAGTAGCATTACCGCTTTTTCAGAGGACATGCACGCCAAGTATCGCCCCTGATCCTCCCCGAACCACCACTCGGCCTTCGAAAACCCCTCGGGCGGGTCCTCCAGCGCTACGCCGCAGCCCGCCGCGAGAGCGATCTCGGCGGCGGCGACGGCGAGGCCTCCGTCGGAGAGGTCATGCGCGGCGCGGGCAAGACCTGATGCGAGGAGGGAGCGGACTAGCTCTCCGGCACGGCGCTCGGCGTCGAGGTCCACGGGGGGCGGGGGGCCTTCCTCGCGGCCGTGGAGCTCGTAGAGCCAGGCGGAGCGGGAGAGGTGGCCTCGGCTCTCTCCGATGAGGACGAGGGCGTCGCCCTCCTGGCCGGCCATGGGGGCGGCGCGGGAGGCGTCCTCGAGCAGGCCGACCGCGCCGATGGTGGGGGTGGGGAGGATCGAGGCGCCGTCGGTCTCGTTGTAGAGGGAGACGTTGCCGGAGACGACGGGCATGTCGAGGGCTTTGGACGCCTCTCCGATGCCTTGGAGGCAGCCGACGAGCTGGCCCATGATCCGGGGCTTTTCGGGGTTGCCGAAGTTGAGGTTGTCGGTGATGGCGAGGGGTTTGGCGCCTGTCGCGCAGAGGTTGCGAAAAGCTTCGGCGACGGCCTGGCGGCCGCCTTGGACGGGGTCGGCGAGGCAGTAGCGGGGGGTGACGTCGGTGGTCATGGCGAGGGCTTTGCGCGTGCCGTGGACGCGGACGACGGCGGCGTCGGCGCCGGGGCCGACGACGGTGTCGGCGCCGACGGTGTGGTCGTATTGCTCCCAGATCCAGGCGCGGGAGCGGAAGTTGGGGGAGGCGAGGAGTTTGGCGAGGTCTTCGGCGGGGTTTTCGCTGTCGGGGAGGTCCTGGGGGACCGGGGAGGGGGGCGTGGGCTCCCACGGGCGGTCGTATTCGGGGGCGGCGCCGGAGAGGGCGCTGAGCGGCATGTCGGCCTTCAGCTCGCCGCGGTGGCGGACGAGGAAGCGGTCCTCGGGAATGGTTTCGCCGACGATGGCGAAGTCGAGGTCCCATTTGTCGAAGACGGCGCGGGCCTGGTCCTCGAGCGCGGGGTCTAGGACCATGAGCATGCGCTCCTGCGACTCGGAGAGCATCATCTCGTAGGCGGTCATGGCGGTTTCGCGCTGGGGGACGGCGTCGAGGTTCAGGGCGACGCCGAGGCCGCCCTTGTCGCCCATTTCGACGGCGGAGCAGGTGAGGCCGGCGGCGCCCATGTCCTGGATGGAGACGACGGCGCCGGTGGCCATGAGTTCGAGGGTGGCTTCGAGGAGGCGCTTTTCGGTGAAGGGGTCGCCGACCTGGACGGTGGGGCGCTTTTCGGCGGTGGAGTCGTCGAATTCGGCGGAGGCCATGGTGGCGCCGCCGACGCCGTCGCGGCCGGTTTTCGCGCCGAGATAGACGACGGGGCGGCCGACGCCTGAGGCGGCGGAGTAGAAGATGGCGTCCTGGCGGGCGATGCCGACGGCCATGGCGTTGACGAGGATGTTGCCGTTGTAGGCGGGGTGGAAGCGGGTTTCGCCGCCGACGGTGGGGACGCCGAAGGCGTTGCCGTAGGAGCCGATGCCCTCGACCACGCCGGCGAGGAGGCGGGGGGTGAGGGGGTGGTCGGGGGCGCCGAAGCTCAGGGCGTTCAACGCCGCCATGGGGCGGGCGCCCATGGTGAAGACGTCGCGCAGGATGCCGCCGACGCCGGTGGCGGCGCCCTGGTGCGGCTCGATGAAGCTGGGGTGGTTATGGCTCTCCATCTTGAAGACGGCGGCGAGGGGGACGCCGTTCTCGTCCTCGCCGATATCGATGACGCCGGCGTTCTCGCCGGGGCCGCAGATGACCTGGGGGCCGGTGGTGGGGAGCTTTTTGAGGTGGATCTTGGAGGACTTGTAGGAGCAGTGCTCGTTCCACATGGCCGAGGCGATGCCGAGCTCGGTGAAGCTGGGCGTGCGGCCGAGCAGGTCGAGGAGGCGTCGGTACTCGTCCGGGGTGAGGCCGTGATCGGCGGCGAGGCTTTCGGTGACCTCGGGCTCTGGCGGGAGCGCGGGCGCCGGGTCGGCGGGAGCGGGTGCGGACATGGAGCGGGCCTCGCATTGGATCGGGCGCGGCCTGCTTAGACGAACGTCGGGGGGACGGAAAGGCGGTGGAACAGGTCGGCCGGGTCGATGCGCCGCGGCGCGATCCGGGCGCGGCGCGGTCGAGGCGGCGCGCCCCGCCGGGGACCGGAGGGGCGCGGGGACCGCCCGTCGGCGCGCCGCCTCGTCAGCCGGCGGCGGCGCGTCGTCGGCGCAAGGAGATCGCGCCCCACAGCCCGAACGCGCCGATCGCGAGCGGCAGCCCCATCGGAACGGGAACGGCGAGGGCGTCCGACGACGTGAAGACTTCGAGCGAGTTCACGCGGATATGACGATAGTTGGCGCCGCTGCTTCCACTACCTTGTCCGAAATCGCCGCCAAAGCTGATCTGACCTTGCGATGGGTCATAGGACCAGCTCCGTGTATACCCGTCGCAGATGCTGTTAACAGTGTCGGAGCACTGACCCAGGATTCCGTATCCACCGAACAGATCGTGACCGCCGCCGAAGGTCGGAAAGTACGCATCAACACCCGTTCTTCGGTAAACTGCAGTGTTCTCGTATCCCGGTTGCTGGCGTTGGATTTCTCCTATGGTGAGATTGAAGATCGCGGCCTCGGTGTCGCGCACGTACCCCGTGGGGCCGGCCCAGTCGACGGTCGTGTAGCCGCCGATCTTCGCCTCGGTTCCGTTGCCCAGCGTCACGCCGTAGATCGAGAACGTCGGTCCGACGCCCGCTGCCGCTGCGTGGAAGCTGTCGGCGGTGGCGTCGCCCGCAACGCCCGACCAGATCAGCGAGAAGTCCTGGTCGGGCAGCCCGAACCAGGTTTCGAGCTGGTCGGCGTCGGTCCCCGTCAGCAGCGAACCGCCCGAGACCGTGCCCGCCTCGGCGACGCCCCCGGCGGCCAGCAGAAGGCCGCAGGCCGCCAGCCAAGTGTTCGTGTTGCGCATGAAACTTCTCCTGCCGCGAAATTGGCAGCCGTTTGATTCGATGTCGGATGGTCCCAACGCATTCATCTTTCGTCAAGTCTGGGGCGCTCGCCGGCGCCGGCGCGATCAAATTGACAATCCGGGGTCTTTGGCGGCATCACGCGGCATGGCGCGCGACCTGCCGAAAAAACTGCGTCTGACGCTGTCGGCGCTGGGGTGCCGGACGCAGAAGGAACTGCTCGGCAAGCTGCTGACGGTCAATCCCCAGACCGCGTTCACGCCGGACAAGGCCTACAAGTGGATGAGCGGCGCGGCGACGCCGCGGGATCCGGCGATCTATGCCGACCTGGCGGCGGCGCTGGGCCTGGACGGCGGCGCGGCGGCCTTTCGCGACGGCGCGCTGGAGGCGTTCGAGGCGGCGCTGCGCGCGCGGCATCCGCATCTGGCGCTTGCGGCCGACGCCTCGTCGGCGGAGGTCGCGACGCGATCGACCACGGTCCATGCC
>JBCBYE010000264.1:0-6164 GCA_039816075.1 Pseudomonadota bacterium
AGACCGCTCCGGTTGCGCCGGTTTGACCCGCCGCCGCCCTGTCGCCGCTCTAACTCGCCTAACCGGACTGCAGCACGGGCAAAACGGGGTTCGCGATCATTGCCGGGCCGTTCGCGAAAGCGATCGGACTTGCGGCGTGGCAGATGGCCTTTCGGCCACCGCAGGCGCCTTTGGATGGGCACTGGCGGCTCGGAGCCGGGGGAAGCGGCCGAACAGATCGGGCGCAAGTGGGTCCTGATCGCGAACCCCGTTTTGCCCGTGCTGCAGTCCGGTTAGGCGAGTTAGAGCGGCGACAGGGCGGCGGCGGGTCAAACCGGCGCAACCGGAGCGGTCTTGTTCTCGGGCGATCCGAAATCGGTCACAACAGCTCCTTGTGCTCAAGGTCTGCGAAGAATTTCTTGACTGTTTTTATAGGAATTATCAAATGCAACTCTGATAGTAAGGAGACGTCCCAATGCCATCGAAGCCTTCGCCCCGGCTGCTCACGGTGTCTCGCTCCGCCCGAGTGACGCCGAACATGATCCGCGTGACCTTCTGCGGCGATGGCCTCGAAGGGTTCCCCGAAGGTCGAGAAGGGGCCAACTGCAAGCTGCTCCTGCCAGAACAGGCGGAACCGCGTGAGGCCTTCGCGATGCGGCTTTTAGACGGACCGACACCGGTGCGGCGCACCTACACCGTCCGCGGCTATCGAGCGGAAGCGCAGGAACTGGACGTGGACTTCGTCGATCACGGCGAAGGCGGTCCGGCCTCCGCCTGGGCGCGCACGGCAGGACCGGGTGCGTTCCTGGGCTTCGCCGGGCCCGGCCCGGTGAAGGTGCAGAGCTTCGACGCTGATTTTTACCTCGTGGCGGCGGACATGTCTGCGCTACCGGTCGCTGCCGCGACGCTGGAGGCCATGCCGCGGGATGCCCGAGGCCTTGCCATCTTCGAGGTGACCAGCCCGCGGGACATCCAGCGGCTCGAGGCGCCCGAGGGTGTAGAGCTTCGCTGGCTGATCCATGACGATCCGCACCGGGCCTCCCTCGCCCAGCTCGACGCTATCCGGGCGATGGACTGGCCGGAAGGCAGAGTGCGTGCCTGCATCGCGGGCGAGCACTCCGCGATCCGCGCCCTGCGCGCCTTTCTGCTGACCGAGAAAGGTCTACCGAAAGAGGATGCTTACATCTCAGGCTATTGGAAGAATGGGCTGATCGAGGATGCGCATCAGGCATTGAAGCGAACGGAGGCTGCATAAGCTTCTCCCGCCGCACCTCCACGGACCAGCCCGACTCAGGTCGGTGTTCCGCGCCGCCTCGCCGAGCCTTCGAAACCAGTGCAGCGCACGGCGGCCATAAACCCACTTATTCACTCGGGATTGACGAATCCGACTAAATGAGTCTGATTAGGCGCAGCCAAGCCACTCCGCCTCGTGCGCGGGGGAGCCCGGACACCTTCAGGACAGGAGCTCGCCCCATGATCCAGGACCGTCCCCCGATCCACGCCGAACCCGTCGACCGGGATCGCGCGCCGCGCCTGAGCGATGACCTTGTCGCCCGCATCGTCGAACTCTCGACACCCGTCGACATCGCCGTGGAGACCTTGCTCGACCTGCTGGAGGATCGACCGTGACCGTCGCGCACGTCGTCGACGACGCCGCCGAGACCCCGCGCAAGCGGTCCGAACCTCCTCTGCACGACGCACGCGCGCTGGCCGATGACGCCGGGCTCGCGCGCATCGCGCTCGACGATCAGATCTACGTCCTGCGCATCACGCGCCAGGGCAAGCTGATCCTCACCAAATGACCTCGCGCGCCCCCGCCTCTCCCTCGGCCCGAGGCGCGGCCGTCGTCGGACGCCTTCACGATCTTCGCCATGTGGAGCTCGCCTCGGTGATGTTCCTCCGTCTGTGGTGCGATGGCGCGGCGGGCCAGGCCAAGGTCCGGGCGGAGGTCGTGGGGCTGCTCGGCGCCGCCGACGGCCAGGCCTGGCTCCGCCGCTTCGAGGACCTGCTGATCGTCGCCACGCGCCGCGGCCGCCGCCCTCTGGTCCGCCGCGCCGCGGGCTGCGCTTGCCTTTGCGGCGACGAGGCCCTCTTCGCAACGCTCGTCTCGACCGCGGCGGAGCTGGAGCGGGAGGAGGCGGCGATGCTGGCCGCCCTCGTCGTGCGGGCCGACGCCGCTCTCTCTCTGGCCCAACTCGCGGCCGACGTGGGCATAGGCATCAAACGGATGGGACTTCGGGTCTCCCGCTCGGTGCCGGCCGATGCGTCCGAAACCGCGTTCGTCGACGCCCCAGCGTCGCCCGACCCAAGGCGGCCGGCGCCGCCCCGGACCCTCCATTGAAGGACATGACGATGAAGAAGCTTCTGCAACTCACGGCCGCGACGGCGCTCGTCCTCGGCCCAGGCGCAGCTTGGGCGGCCGACAAGACCGCCGTCCTCGCCAACTACGCCGACATCGCCGAGGCCGCATACGAGGACAGCCTGATCTCCGCCCGCCGCCTCCAGACCGCCGTTCAGGCCCTGATCGACGCGCCGTCGGCCGAGGCGCTGCACGCCGCCCGCCACGCCTGGCTCGCCGCCCGCGTGCCCTACCAGCAGACCGAGGCGTTCCGCTTCGGCAACCCCATCGTCGACGATTGGGAGGGCAAGGTGAACGCCTGGCCCCTGGACGAAGGGCTCATCGACTACGTCGACCCGACCTATGGCGGCGCCACGGACGAGAACGCCTACGCCGCCCTCAACGTCGTCGCCAACGCCAGCTTCACCTTGGGCGGCCAGACCATCGACGCCACCGAGATCACGGCGGAGCTTCTGGGCGAAACGCTCCACGAAGCCGACGCCATCGAGGCCAACGTCGCCACGGGCTACCATGCCATCGAGTTTCTGCTGTGGGGGCAGGACTTGAACGGCCATGCCCCCGGCGCCGGGGACCGCCCGTGGACCGATTACGCGCTTGGCGCGGCGTGTACGGGCGGGTCCTGCGATCGCCGGGGAGAGTATCTCTCCTCGGCGACCGATCTTCTGATCTCCGACCTCGAATGGATCACCGCTCAATGGACCGAAGGCGGCGAGGCCCGCCAGGTCCTGCTCGACGATCCCGACGCCGGCGTCGTCGCCATGCTCACCGGCATGGGCAGCCTCTCCTACGGCGAACAGGCGGGCGAGCGCATGCGCCTGGGCCTCATGCTCAACGATCCGGAGGAGGAGCATGACTGCTTCTCCGACAACACCCACAACAGCCACTACTACGACGGCCTCGGCATCCAGAACGTCTATCTCGGGGAGTACGTGCGTATCGACGGCTCGCTGGTCTCCGGCCCCTCGCTCGCCGACCTGACCTCCGCCGCGAGCGCGGACCTGGACGCGGAGATGCGGACCAAGCTCGCCGCCACGATGCAGATGCTCGGCCGGATCAAATCGGCGGCGGAGGCCGGCTTCGCCTACGACCAGATGCTGCAGCGCGGCAACGATGCGGGCGAGCGCCTGATCATGGACGCCGTGAACGCCCTGGTGGACCAGACCCGCTCCATCGAGCGTGTGGTGGGCGCTCTGGGCATCGACGCCATCGCCTTCGAGGGGTCCGACAGCCTCGACGATCCCGACGCGGTCTTCCAGTGACCACGGCCTGACCTTGCCGGCGCCGTCCCGCCCCAGCGGCGGGTCGGCGCCGGTGCGACCGCCCCCATAGCCACCCAAAGGTCTTCGTTCGAACGAACGCCCCTCAGGCAGCTTGAACGGCCCAGGTCCCTCCCGGACCCGGCCGCCTCAACAGCGCCGCCCTCGTCCGGGCGGCCCCGCCATGAGAGACCGCTTGATGACCCTTCTCGCCCACCGCGTCCCCGCGGCCCTGTCCTGCCTTCTCGCCGCCATCGCGGTCCCATCCCTCTCGCAGGCGCAGACCGCGCCGACGGGAAGCCTCGACGCCGACGACCGTGCGAGGGCGGAGGCCGAGGCCGCCGAGACCGACGCCGCCTCCTATCCGCGCCTCGTCTGGGGCCTCGCCGCGGAGGTTCAGAACGACCTTACGTTCTCCTCCACCGATCCGGCGGCCGAGCTGAACGACCTCTCCCCCACCCTGGGGGCCGAGCTGGGCTTCGAGCTGCGCGAGGGGACGGGCCTTTACGCCAGCCTGCTGCTGGAGCCGGTGTTGGACCCGGTGGACGACCGCGTCTTCGAGGATCTCGGCTTCTACGCGGAGGAGCTTTACCTGGGCGCCGAAGCCTTCGGGGCCGGCTTCGTCGCCGGCAAGTTCAACCCCGCCTTCGGCCTCGCCTGGGACGCCGCGCCGGGCCTCTACGGTGGCGACTTCGCGGAGGACTATGAGCTGACGGAGCGGCTCGGCGGCGCCATGTCCTTCCCGCTTCCCGGGGTCGAGGACGGCCCTTCCCTCACCCTTTCGGCCTTCATCGCTGACGACACCGTGCTCAGCGAAAGCCTGCTTGAGAACCGCGGCCGCACCCGCCGCGGCGACGGCGGCGCCTCCAACGACGACGCGCCCTCCTTCGCCGCGGCCCTGGAGGGTGAGCTGCGCTCGGGCCTCGGCTACGTCGTCGGGGCGCGTTGGCAGCAGGCCGGGCGCGGCGACGCCGGCGACGAATTCGGCGTCTCCGGCGGCCTGACCTACGGCTTCGAGCTTGCGGGCGGCGAGGTCGAGGGCGTGGCCGAGCTCGCGTGGTTCGACGGCCTCGACGCCGGGCCCGACGACGTCCTCTACGGCACGCTTGGCGGCGCCTATGCGACCGGCCCCTGGACCGTCTCCGCCGTCTACGCGCTGCGCGAGGCCGAGGCCGCGCCGATGGACCACCTTCTCACCGCCTCGGTCGAGTACGCCCTGACCGACGACGTCGTCGTCGCCGCCGGTTACCGCTTCGGCGAGGAAGGGAGCGAGACCTCGCACACGGCCGGCCTGCTGCTGGTCGTGGAGTTCGGCGGCGCCGTACCCCTACGCCGCTGACCGGCGTCTCGACCTCAGGTCGCATGGACGCCGGGCCCTTTTCCGAGCATTCTGCTCAGCAATCGCCCGGCGCCTTGCGCCGCCCAAAGGAACCCGACCACGCGATGCACCCCGACCGCCCTGACAGATCTCCGACAGCTTCGAGACGCGCCCTGTTCGCGCCGAAAGCGTCGGTTCTCGCTTCCACGTGGGTCCTGTCCGCATCGATTGTCGCCTTGGTCGTCGCACTCTTGGCCGCGTTCGCCCCCCCGATCGCGTCGATCTCCACAGCCATCGCGGCCGAAACGAACCCCGAAACGCCCTTCGAGCCGTCCGATCCGCACCTGAACACGCTGCCCCGCACCGCCGCGGAACGCGCGCGCATCGCTGCCGTCACCGCCCTGTCGACCGCCTTCGACGCGCCCGAACCGTTCGAAAACCGCCCCGGCGGGGCCGCCACCGTTCGGGCCATGACCACGCGCGACGCCTTCTCCCAACCCTCCGCGAACATCTCGTTCGAGCGGGAACTGGACTTCAAGGTCGGCAACGGCCTCTTTAAGAAGCTCTGGGTCTCCGCCCCGTCCTCCACGCTCGCCTCGGACGGTCTCGGCCCGCTCTACAACGCCCGCTCCTGCCAGCGCTGCCACGTCAAGGACGGCCGCGGCCACCCGCCTGACGGTCCGATGGACGACGCCGTCTCCATGTTCCTGCGCATCTCCATCCCAGGAACCGCAGCCGACGCGCCCGCGGGCGTCCCGGACTGGATCCCCACCCGCCCGGACCCGATGTACGGAACCCAGCTCCAGGACTTCGCCACCGCCGGACACCCAGCAGAGTACCGCTTTTCGGTCACCTACGAGGAGTTCGAGGTCACGCTGGCGGACGGTGATACCGTCTCCCTGCGCCGCCCGACCTACGCGGCCGAGAACCTCGGCTACGGCCCTCTGCACCCCCAAGCGATGCTCTCCCCCCGCGTCGCCCCTCAGATGATCGGCCTCGGCCTGCTGGAGGCGATCCCGGCGGAAGATATCCTGGCGCTTGCGGACCCTGAGGACGCGGACGGCGATGGCATCTCCGGCCGTCCCAACATCGTGCCCTCGGCAGAGTTCGGCGCGCCCATGCTCGGCCGCTTCGGCCTCAAGGCTGGCGCGCCCACGGTCAAGGAGCAGTCGGCCGGCGCCTTCGCCGGCGACATCGGTATCTCCACCCCCCTCAAGCCCGACGGCTGGGGCGAGTGCACCCCGGCGCAGAC
>JBCBYE010000586.1:0-3037 GCA_039816075.1 Pseudomonadota bacterium
GCGCGGCCAGGGCGAAGGCGGCCAGATGCAGCACGCCGCGGGCCTGCGCCGCGCCGTCGGCGCCCGGCCGCGCGGTGATCGCCAATGCCGTGCGCGCGTCGCCCAGCCCCGCCGCCGCAGTCACATGCGCCGGCAGCACGCGCGACGGCGTGGCGTGGGACGCGGCGCGGCCGGCCTCGTCCCCTGTCGCAAGGGCCGCGCGGCGCAACGCCTCGCCCCCGGCCAGGCGCAGTTCGCCCTCCAGCTCCCTCCGGCGATCCGCATGACGCGCGTCCAGCGTCAGGCGAGAGACGGACAGGCCGCCGTCCGTTTCGGTCACGAGCGCCATGGCCTCGGCGTCGGCGAGGCGGGCGGCGGCCTGCATCACGTCGGTCTCCAACGCCTCACGCCCGGCGCCGTCGGCGGCGCGTCGGGCGGCGCGGCGCAGCAGGCCGAGCGCCGTGGTTTCGGCCCCTTCGGCGCGGGGCTGCCGGATGCGGCCTGTCGGGCGGGTCATTGCGTGGACGTCGCCCCCGTTCCGGCCCCCGTCCCGGCCCCTGTCCCGGCTCCCGTGCCGGCCGCCGCGCCCGGAGCGGCGCCCGGCGCGGCGAGCGTGAGCGAGACGCGGTCGCCGGCGCGCAGGCGGCCGTCGGGGTTGGCGGCCGAGAGGCCGAGGCGCAGCAGGCCCGTGGGCGCGTCGACCTGCCGGCCCACGTCGCGCACCTGCGCGGGCAGGGCGCCCCGCGCGGCGTCGAGCGTCAGCGGATCGCCCGGGGCCAGGCCGTCGAGGCAGGCGGCCGGCAGGAACACGTCCACGTCCAGCGGGTCGAGCGCGATCAGCACCGCCACCACCGGATCCCCGGCGCCTAGAAACTCGCCCGCCTCGCGCCGGATTTCGTCGACCACGCCGGCGCGGGGCGCGCGCACCTCCAAACGGGCCAGGCGCGCCCGGGTGCGGGCAACGTCGAGGGCGGCGAGCGCGGCGTCGTCGCGAGCCACCTGCAGCTCCGCCTCCGCCACGGCGGCATTGGATTCGGCCTCCAGGATCTCCAGCGGGCGAACGGCCCCGCTGCGTCGCAGCTTGTCGATCTCCGCCAGGCGCGCCCGGGCGAAGTCGCGGCGCTCGCGCGCCAGGATCAGTCGGCCCTGGGCGCCGGCGCGCGCCTCCACCGCCGCCAGCTCGGCCCGCGCGAGGCGGGCGTCGAGCCGGGCGATCAGGGCGCCCTCGGCCACGCGCTGGCCTTCGCGCACGGCAAGCTCGGCCAGAAGGCCGGGCTCCGCGGCGGCGACCTCGATCTCGGCGGAGGGGCGGGCGAAGCCTTCGGCAGGGCCGCAGCCGGCCGCGGCCGGGCCTGCCGCGGCGAAGCTCATCAGAACGCAGCGGGCGAGAAGGTCACTCCGACGCGGCATTGATCGGCAGGGGATCTTCGGTGGCGATGGCCGCGGCCGAGGGATCCTCGAATATGTTGCCGGTCACGCCGCCCTCGGGCCCGTCGCCGCGCACGATCGCGATGTAATCGAGCGTGCCCGACTGCACCCGCGCCGCGCCGATGCCGCGCGTCTCCAGCAGCGTGCCCGCGACCCGTTCGAGGGTGTAGAGCGCCAGGTTGTAGGCCACAGTCGCCTCCAAAAGGCGCTCGCGCGCCGATCCCTGCTGCTCCACCGCCCCCAGATAGGTGCTCAGGAAGGCAGGTCCAGCCTCCACGCCGCCGTCGAGACGTTCGGCGAGGGCGACGACCTGCGCGTTCACCGCGGCCAGCTCCTCCTCGCGCGCCTTCATCTCTTCGAAGGCGGTGCGGGCCTCGCGCACGGAGATCTGCGACTCCAGCAGGACCGTGTCGATGACGTTGCGCAGCTGCGAGGTCAGCTGGCGCACCTCCAGCCGTCGACGGTCGTAGATCGCGCGGTCCTCGTTGTTGCCCAGCGGCACCTCGAGGCGCAGGCCGACCACGTAGTCGGCGCGGGTCTGACCGGTCTGCCGCGCCACCGCGCCGGGCAGGTTGCGCCCGTCGGTCAGGCCGCCGTTGTAGACGGCGCCGTAGGCCTCCAACTCGGGCAGAAGGCGGTTCTCGGCCACGCGGCGGCGAACCTCGGCCGCGCGCAGCTGCAGCGCGGCGGAGCGCAGCTCGGGCCGGTTCTCGATCGCCAGGCGCGCCACATCCTCCAGCGGCACGTCGGCGAAGACGCGGACCGGCGGCTGGGCGGGGATCACCTCCACCTGCTCGCCGAAGATCGAGGGGTCGGAGAGCAGCGCGGCCAGCCGCGCCTCGGCGTTCCGGACGCCGGCGCGGGCGCGCACGGTGCTGGACCGCGCGCTGGCGAAGGCGGCGCGGGCCTGCGCGGTTTCCGAAGGCAGGGCGTCGAACGCCTCGCGCCGGGTCAGCGTGCCCAGAATGCCGCCGAGCGAGCCCACCAGACGCTCGCGCAGGATGACTCGGCCGCGTTCCTCGTAAAGCGCCCAATAGGCGCGGATCACCTCGATCAGCTGGGTTTCCACCTGGCGCTGGAACTCCGCCACGCTTTGATCGCGCTCGATCTGCGCGATCTCCACCGGCGCGCGGTTCACCGCGATTCCGGCGCCGTCGAGCAGGGGCTGGCGAAGCTCCACCCGCCATTCGGCGTCCGATTGCGGGTTGGGCACGAAGAAGTCGGAGTTGGACGAGCGCTGCCCCGCCTCCTGCGTCACGGTCACCGTGCCGCCGGTCAGCAACTGCTGGCGCAGGCCGAGGCGCAGCTGCAGGCCGTTTTCCTCCAGATCCGTTGGCGCGCCGGGCGCGGTGCCGGTGTCGAGGGTCGAGCTGCGCACCCGCTCGAAGCTGTCGCCTTCCGCCTCGGCGAAGAGCACCGGGTCGTAGACCGCCCATTCGGAGCGGACGGTGGTGTCGCGGATCAGCGGCAGGTCGGAGAAGGCGGCGACCTGATTGGAGCGCGCCAGCATGCGGTTGAGCACGTCGTCGACCTCGAAGGCCGCGGTGCGGGCGCCGTCGAACTGCGGCTTGAGCATCTCGCCGTGCCAGAGGCGCAGGTAGCCGCCGGCGTCGGCGGGCAGCGCCTCCAC
>JBCBYE010000073.1:0-10791 GCA_039816075.1 Pseudomonadota bacterium
CCCGCCTCCAGCGCGCCGCGGGCCGCCGCCACGAAGCCGGGGGAGAAGCGCACGTCCCGCTCCAGCCCCACGAGCCCGGCGGCGTGGATCATGCGCACGGCCACCTGCTCTTCCTCGGGGTCGAAGCGCGCCAGTTCGGCCTCCGCCCGGATGGTGGCGAAGGACTGGCGGTAGATGGCGGCGCCGTCGGTTTCGTAGGCGTAGGGCATGGGCGTCAGGGGTCCGCGTGCGTCGGGGCGGCGAGCGTCGGTGCGGCGAGCGTCGGGTCTTGGGGCGTCGGGTCGTGCGGCATCGGATCGGCGGGCATGAGGTCTTGGGGCGTCAGGTCGTCGCGCAGTAGGTCGTTCAGGGTCAGGCCGCGGGCGAGGGGCGCGTCGCCGGCGCGCCCGCCCCGAACCAGGTCGAAGGCCCCGTCGCGGCCGACCAGGGTCAGGTCCGCAACGGTCGCCCGGGCGCAACCCTTGGCACAGCCGGAGACGTGGAGCGAGCCCTTCCATAGGGGCGCCAGCCGGCGCGCGACGGCGCGGGTTTCGACGGAAGCGCTGGCGCAGAAGGGCGCCCCGGGGCAGGCGTCGACCGGCAGGAGCGGGTCGTCGGGCCGCGTGATGAAGCGGGCGGCGGCGGCGGGCGCGGCGCGCACGCCTTCGAGCAGGATCATCCGCCAGGGCGTGAGGCGGATCGCCGGGGCGGCGGCCTCGTGCAGCAGACGGCGCAGGTCCTCGGCCGGCAGGCGGCCGAAGGGGGCGCCGAGGAGCAGGCCCTCGGCGCGCAGGCCGGGCGCGGGGCGCCCGGCGGGGGGCGCCGGGGGCGCGTCGCGCCAGGCGGTCGGCAGGGCTTGCCGCGTCTGGACCCGGGCCATGCGCCGCGTGTCGGGGCCGAGGCGCGACGCGAGCCATTCCGCCATCTCGATCAGCGCGGGGATCGCCTGGACCTCGGACACCTTGCGTCCCGCCCGGGCGCAGTCGGCGCGCAGGATGAGGCCGGCGGGGCCCCGTTCGAGGCGCAGATCGGCGGGGGCGTCCTGCAGGATCGGCGCGGGGCCGGCATCGACGGCGAAGCCGATCTTGGCCGGCAGGGCGGGAAGGCGCGGCAACGCCTCGGTCAGCGCCTCGGCCAGGCGGCGGCAGAGGCCGCCGGCCGGCGCGAAGGGGTCGACGATCAAATTGCGGCGCCGCTCCGCCTCGGCATCGGCGTCGAGCAGGCCGAGGTCTTCGAGAGCCAGGAGCAGGGGCGCATGCGCCTCGGCCGCGACGCCCCGGATCTGCAGGTTGGCGCGGTTGGTGAGGTCCAGCGCGCCGCCGCCATGACGCTCCGCCAGGTCGCACAGGCCCAGGGCGGCCTCGGCGCAGAGGCGTCCGGCGCGGGGACGCACCCGCACGATCAGCCCGTCGCCGGACATCATCGGCCGATGCGCGCCCGGGCAGCGTCCCTTGACGGAAGGGGCGACGACGTCGGGCGGCGCCGCGGTCATGCGGGCGCCTCCAGCTCCGCCAGGATGGAGTTGCGGCGCGTGCGCCACAGGCCGGCGGCATGCAGCTCTGCGAAGCGGGCGCGCATGGCGGCGAGGGCCTGGGGGTTGGCCTCGGCCAGGAACGCGGTCACGTCGACGTCGCCCAGCGTGGCGTCGTGGAAGGCGTCGAACAGATGCGGGCCCACGGCGCCCGCGAGATGGGCGAAGGCGGCCATGTGTTCGAGCGTCGAGGCGATTTCCGCCGCGCCGCGAAAGCCATGGCGGCGCATGCCCGCGATCCAGCCGGGATGGGCGGCGCGGGCCTGCACGATCCGCGCGATCTCTTCGGGCAAGGCGCGGGCGCGGGGCCGGGCGGGATCGGCGTTGTCGAGGTGGTAGAGCCGTGCCGACCCGCCCGTCACCGCCTGCGCGGCGGCGAAGCCGGCCTCGTGCGCGGCGTAGTCGGCGGCCAGCAGCAGATCGGTCTCGGGCAGGTCCTGGGCATGCACGAAGGCGTCGGCGGCGGCGACGCGGGCGCGGATCCCGGCCTCGTCGCGGCGCGCATGGTCGCCGTCGAGCGCCCAGGCGGAGGCGGCGAGCCAGGCCTCGCCCGCCGCGCGGCGGCCGGCCTCGCCGTACTCGGTCATGGTCGCGCCCATGCCGACGCCGAAGGATCCGGGCGCGGGACCGTAGACGCGGGCGGCCTCGGCCCGGCCCGCATAGGGGTTCCAGTCCGCCGCCTCGTCCCGCGCCGCCAGGGCGCGGACGGCCTGGGCGAAGAGGGCGGAGAGGCCGGGAAAGACGTCGCGGAACAGGCCGGAGACGCGCAGCGTGACGTCGAGGCGGGGATGCTCCATCTCCGTCAGCGGCAGGATTTCGAGGCCGGAGACCCGTTCGGACCCCGCATCCCAGACCGGCCTGACGCCGATCAGGCGCAGGGCCATGGCATAGTCCTCGCCCGCCGTGCGCATGGTGGCGGAGCCCCAGAGGTCCACGACCAGGGCGCGCGGCCAGTCGCCCTCGTCCTGCAGGTGGCGGCGCACCAGCTCTTGGGCGAGGCGTTCGCCCTGCGCCCAGGCGGCGCGGGTCGGCACGGCGCGGGGGTCGACGGCGAAGAGGTTGCGGCCCGTGGGCAGCACGTCGCGCCGGCCGCGATAGGGAGAGCCGGAGGGGCCGGGCTCGATGCGCCGGCCGGAGAGCGCGGCGGCGAGGGCGTGCGTCTCGGCGGCGGCGCAGGCGGCGAGCTCGGGGTCGGGCGTCGCGGCCGCCGGGGCCTGCGGGGGCCGGCCCCAGACGTGCAGGCCGTCGCCGAACTGGCTTTCCTTGACGTCGCAGACGAAGCGGTCGATGCGGGCGACGGCGTCCTGCGCGCAGCCGGCGCGGTCAAGGCCCAGATCGTCCTCCACGCCGATGGCCTGGGCCTCGTCCCGGATGTCGCCCTGGAGGCGGTCGCGGCGGCGCGGATCGAGCCCGTCGGCGTTGGAGAATTCGTCGAGCAGCGCCTCGAGCCGGGCCAGCCGCTCGGGCGTGCCGGAGGCCCTGAGCGGCGGCGGCGCGTGGCCGAGCGTCACGGCGGCGATGCGGCGCTTGGCCTGCGCGGCCTCGCCCGGATCGTTCACGATGAAGGGATAGATGACCGGCAGATCGCCGATCAGCGCCTCGGGCCAGCAGGCGTCCGACAGGGCGACGGACTTGCCGGGCAGCCATTCGAGCGTGCCATGCGCGCCGATATGGACCAGCGCGTCGCACTGGGCGCGCAGCCACAGATAGAAGGCCGCATAGGCGTGCCGCGGCGTGCGGGAAAGGTCGTGGTATTCGTCCTTGCGCAGGCGGGGCGCGCCCCGTTCCGGCTGCAGGGCGATGAGCGCGCCGCCGCGGCGCAGGGCGGCGAAGGCGAAGGCGTCGCCGTCCGCGTCCGGGTCGGTTTCGGGCTCTCCCCGCGCCTCGGCGAGATCGTCGCGCAGGGTTTGGGGAAGCTGGGCGAGGGCGGCGCGGTAGGCGGAAAGGGGCCAGCGGATCTTCGTCGTCGCCAGCGCCTCGGGGAGCGGCGTTTCGCGGGCGTCGGCGGGGCCCTGCGCCAGGTCTTCGAGGATCGCTTCGGCGGAGGCGACCGCGTCGAGGCCCACGGCGTGGGCCATGTTCCACTCGCGCCCCGGATAGGTGGACAGGACCAGCGCCGGGCGCCGACCGGGCGCGGGGCGGGCCGACAGCCGATGCCAGGCGGCGACGCGGTCCGCGACGGCGGCGATGCGCGAGGCGTCGGCGCGGTGCGCGTATCGCGCGAATTGCAGGTCCGGGTCCCGCTCCCCCGGCGCCTTGAACGACGCGGCCCCGGCGAAGATGCGGCCGTCCACCTCCGGCAGGACCACATGCATGGCGAGGTCGGCGGGGGAGAGGCCGCGGTCGGCCTCCTGCCACGCCTCGCGCGTGGAGGTGGCGAGCGCCACCTGGAACACCGGAACCCCGGCGGCGTCGAGCGGCGAGGTTCCGTCGGCGCCCCGGCCCGAAAAGCTGGTGGCGTTGACGATGACCGCGGGCGCGAGCGCGGCGACCTGACGGCGCAGCCAGCCCGCCGCCTCCGGCGCCTTGAGGGATGGCGCGAAAAGGCCCAGCACGTCGAAGCCGCGGCCGCGCAGGGCGGCGAAGAGCGCCTCGATCGGGTCGAGATCGGCCGCCGCGAGGTAGGCGCGGTAGAAGGTCAGGACCGCCAGGGGCCGCGCCGCGCCGGGCGCGCGCGCGGCGAGGGGACAGGTCACGCCATATTCCGGCGTCCAGCCCCCGACAGGGGGCAGCGCCTTGGCGCCGGTCACCGGACCCGCGTAGAGGCCCGCCGCCAGGGCCATCTGCGCCAGCGCGGCCTGCGCCGCCACGACGCCGCCCGCATCGCACAGCGCCTTGAGCCGGGCGAGGGTGGAGGCCGGCAACGTGGAGATCGCCTCCAGCCGCGGATCCTCGCGCCCGTCCGCCGGCAGGACGGCCAGGGCGAGGCCCTTGCGGCGGGCCAGCGCCTCGATCTGCTGCAGGCCGTAGGGCCAGTAGGGCGCGCCGCCGATCAGGCGGATCAGGATGCCCTTGGCGCCCTCCAGCGTCTGTTCCACGTAGGCGTCGACCGACAGCGGATGCTTCAGCGCCGCGATGTTGGCGAGGCGCAGCGAGGGCAGCCGCCCCTCCGGCCCGCCGCCGCGCCGCCACGCCGCCGCGAAGGCCCCCAGGTCCGAATCCGAGAACGACAGCGCCGCCAGATCCGCGGGCGTCTGCCCCAGATCCGTCGGCGTCTCGGTCTCTTCGAGCCCGTGGCTTTCGCGGAAGACGACGTGCATGGGCGCCCGCTACTCCGCCGCTTGAGCTTGCGGCGCGAGATGCGCCTGGATGGCCGAGGCCTCCACGTCGCCCTGCCGGCCGATGACCACGAGACGGCCGCGCCGGGCCTCGTCCGGCGCCCAGGGCCGGTCGAACTGCCAGCGCACGCGGGCGCCGACGGCCTGCACCAGCAGGCGCATGGGCTTGCCGGCCACGGCGGCGTAGCCCTTCACGCGCAGGATGCCGCGCGCCCTGGCGAGCGCCTCGATGCGGGCGGCGAGCTCGGCCGGGTCGGCGACCTCCGCGATGTCGACGACAAGGGAGTCGAAGGCGTCGTGGTCGTGGTCGTGCGCGGGGTGATGGTCGTGCGCGTGGCGGTGGTCGTCCGCTTCGTCGCGGCCGTGCGCGCGCGCCCCGTCGTCATGCGCCGCCGCGTGATGGGCGGCCTCGTGATGCGCCGCCTCGTGATGGGCGGCCTCATGGTGGGCGGCCTCGTGATGGGATGGGCGCGCGTCCAGATCGTCCTCCGCCGCGGCTTCGAGGCCCAGGATCACGCGCGGATCGACCGCGCCCTCGGCGACCTCGACCACCGGCAGGGTCCGTGGGGTCTGGGCCGCGATGATCCGTCGGGCGCGCTCGACGCCCTCGGGGCCTGCCAGATCGGGCTTGGTCAGCAGCACGATGTCGGCGCAGGCCAGCTGATCCTCGAACACCTCCGACAGGGGCGTTTCGTGATCGAGGCTGTCGTCGGCCAGGCGCTGCGCGTCCACGCGGGCGACGTCGGGGGCGAAGCGGCCGTCGGCCACCGCCTCCGCATCCGCCAGCGCGATCAAGCCGTCGACCGTGATGCGGGAGCGGATGGCGGGCCAGTCGAAGGCCTTGAGCAGCGGCTTGGGCAGCGCCAGGCCCGACGTCTCGATCAGGATATGTTCGGGCTGCGGGTCGAGCGCCATCAGCGCCTCGATCGTGGGGATGAAATCGTCGGCGACGGTGCAGCAGATGCAGCCGTTGGCCAGCTCCATGATGTTCTCCGCCGGACAGTCGGGGATCGCGCAGCTTTTCAGGATTTCGCCGTCCACGCCGACATCGCCGAATTCGTTGACCACCACCGCCAGGCGCTTGCCCTGGGGGTTCTGGATCAGGTGGCGGATCAGCGTGGTCTTGCCCGAGCCCAGAAAGCCGGTGACGACGGTGACGGGGGTTTTGGCCAGATCAGGCATGGGCGGCCTCCAGGGGCGGAATGCGGGCGACGCAGTGCTTGCGGAAATGCGGGGAGCGTTCGCGCCACGGGATCAGCCCGTCGCGCGTGCGCCGGTAGGCGGCGGCGCCGTCGAGCACGAGGCCCGCGCCCTCCGCCGCGTCCACGTCGCCGTAGACGTAGGTCCAGCGCGCCGGGCCGCCGCGCAGGGCCACGGTGCAGCCGCGGTCGCAGTTCTGCAGGCATTCCACGGCGGTCACGGTCACCCCCCGAGGCGCGCCGGCGGCGGCGAGCGCGTCGAAGAGGCGGCGGCCCTGGGTCGGCTCGTCCTCGGCCGCGGGGCGGCCGGCCTTGCATTTCACGCAGACCAGCAGCTCGGCCGGCGGCGGATCGTCATCCGTGTCGAACATGTCTTCGTCGTCCCATCCCTTGCGGGACGTGGGTCGGATGGCGGGCGGCGCCGCGATCCCGCGCGGCGTGCGGCCCGACACCGGAACACCCCGTCCGGTTTCGCCTCGTCGCGCTGGCAGGTCTCCCGGCTTGCGGATGCGTCGGGGCCGGGGCCCCGTCTCGGTCGCCCGGCCTTCCCGGCCCGAGCGGGGGCCAGTGGCGGGGGGGCGACCTCTCCGGTCACGGTCGCGGGGGCGGCTGCGCTTGACCGGCGGTTCGGGCCGGCTGGCGCATTCCCTTTTCACCCGCTTGCGCGGGCACCAGCAACGGTGCGACAAGGCGCTTCCGCCCCAGGATTGTCAAGCGTCAGGACCCGCCCCGCATGGATGAGATCGCCGCGCGCCACAAGGAAAAGATGCGCAAGATCAAGGCCGCCCGCGATGAGATGATGAAGACCAAGACCGAAGAGAAAGGTCTGATCATCGTCCATACCGGGCCGGGCAAGGGCAAAAGCAGCTCCGGCTTCGGCATGGTGATGCGCTGCATCTCCCACGGCATTCCCTGCGCGGTGGTGCAGTTCATCAAGGGCAACTGGGCGACGGGCGAGAAGACGTTTCTGCGCGAGCGCTTCGCGGACGAGTGCCGCTTCTTCGTCTCGGGCGAGGGGTTCACGTGGGAGACGCAGGACCGCGACCGCGACGTCGCCGCCGCGCGGAACGGCTGGCGCATCGCGCAGGAGCAGATCCTGGATCCGGCCATCGCCTTCGTGCTGCTGGACGAGATCAACATCGCCCTGCGCTACGACTACCTCGACATCGACGAGGTCGTGGACTTCCTGCTGACCCGCAAGCCGCCGATGACCCATGTCGTCCTGACCGGCCGCAACGCCAAGCCGGAGCTGATCGAGGCGGCCGACCTGGTGACGGAGATGACGCTGGTCAAGCATCCGTTCCGCGACGGGGTGAAGGCGCAGCGCGGCATCGAGTTCTGAGGGGCGCGCCATGCCGGCGCTGATGCTCCAGGGCACGGGCTCCAACGTCGGCAAGTCGATGCTTGTGGCGGGGCTGTGCCGGGCGGCCCGGCGCCGGGGGCTGAGCGTCGCGCCGTTCAAGCCGCAGAACATGTCGAACAACGCCGCCGTGACCGCCGACGGGGGCGAGATCGGGCGCGCGCAGGCGCTGCAGGCGCTCGCCTCGGGCCTCGCGCCGCATACGGACATGAACCCCGTCCTGCTCAAGCCCGAGACGGATGTGGGCGCGCAGGTGGTGGTGCAGGGCCGGCGCGTGGCGACGGCCAAGGCGCGGGACTATGCACGGCTGAAGCCGCGGCTGTTGAGTTCGGTGCTGGAGAGCTTCGCGCGCCTGCGCGCGGCCCATGACCTGGTGCTGGTCGAGGGGGCCGGCAGCCCGGCGGAGGTGAACCTGCGCGCCGGCGACATCGCCAACATGGGCTTCGCCGCGGCCGCCGACGTGCCGGTGGTTCTGGCGGGCGACATCGACCGCGGCGGCGTGATCGCCCAGATCGTCGGCACGCAGGCGGTGATCGACCCGTCCGATGCGGCGCGGATCGAGGGCTTCGTGATCAATCGGTTCCGGGGCGATCCCAGCCTGTTCGACGACGGCTATGCGCTGATCGCCCGACGCACGGGCTGGCCCGGCTTCGGCGTCGTGCCCTGGTTCGCCGAGGCGTGGCGCCTGCCGGCGGAGGATGCGCTGGACATCGCCGCGCCGCGGCGGGCGGAAGGGCTGCACGTGGTCTGCCTGCGCCTGTCGCGCATCGCCAATTTCGACGACATGGACCCGCTGGCGCAGGAGCCGGGGGTGCGGCTGACCCTGCTCGGCCCCGGGCGCGCCCTGCCCGGCGATGCGGATGTGGCGATCCTACCCGGCAGCAAATCCACCCGCGGCGACCTGGCGTTCCTGCGCGCGCAGGGCTGGGACGTGGACCTGGCGGCGCATCATCGGCGCGGCGGGCGGATCCTGGGCATCTGCGGCGGCTACCAGATGCTGGGCCGCCGCGTCGCCGATCCGGAGGGGATCGAGGGGCCGCCGGGCGAGGATCCGGGTCTCGGCCTGCTCGACATCGACACGGTGATGACCGGCGACAAGCGACTGACGGAGACCTCGGCCGTGCACGCCGCCTCCGGCCGCCCGTTCGTGGGCTACGAGATCCATATCGGGCGCAGCGAGGGGCCGGACCGCGACCGCCCCTTCGCGCGGGTCGCGGGGGCGGGCGAGGGCGCGACCTCCGCCGACGGGCTCGTGGCGGGCAGCTATCTGCACGGCATGTTCCGCGACGACGGCTTCCGCGCCGCCTGGCTGGCGGAGATGGGCGGCGCGCCGTCGGGCCAGGCCTACGGCGCCGGGGTGGAGGCGGTGCTGGACGCGCTGGCCGACCACCTGGAGGCGCATCTGGACGTCGACGGGCTGTTGGCGCTGGCGCGCTGAGCGGTCAGGCGAGGAGCGCGGCCTGCAGCCGGGTCCAGTGCGCCTCGGCCCCCGGCAGGCCGAGCCGCAGCCAGCCGCCGGAATAGGGGAAGGCCCGCGTCCAGATCCTTGCGGCGGCCAGCCGGTCCTGCGCGGCGGCCGCGTCGCCGGTCTCGTACGTGCGGAACAGCGGCGTGCCGCCGACCAGGGTCCAGCCGGCCTGCGCCGCGAGGGCGTCGAGCCTCTCGGCGTCGGCCTGCAGGCGGCGCAGCGTCGCCGCCTGCCACGTGCGGTCGCCCAGGGCCGCCGCGCCCACGGCTATGGCCGGCCCGCCGACCGCCCAGGGGCCGGCCATGTCCTGCAGCCGCGCCGCCAGCGCCTCGCCCGCGACCGCGAAGCCCAGGCGCAGGCCGGCGAGGCCGTAGAACTTGCCGAAGGAGCGCAGGACGACGAGGCGCCGGTCCAGAGGATCGAGCGCCGGCGCGCAGGACAGCTCCGGCGCCGCGTCGGCGAAGCTTTCGTCCACCACCAGCAGGCCGACCCGGGCGGAAAGGTCGGCGAGCGCCCGGGGCGCATGGCGGGCGCCGTCGGGGTTGTTGGGGTTCACCACCACGGCCAGGTCCGCGCCGGCGAGGGCGTCGAGGCTCGTGCGTTCCTCCACCTGCCAGCCGGCGGCGCGCAGGGCGGCGGCATGTTCGTTGTAGGTGGGGCCGAGGACATGCGCCCGGCCCAGCGGCGCGAGGCGCGGGATCAGCTGGATCGCCGCCTGCGCGCCGGCCAGCGGCACGACGGAGGCGCGGGCGGCGTAGGCGGCGCGGGCCGCCTCGGCCAGGCGCGCGGTCTCGGCCCGCGTGGGCAGCGCGGTCCAGGCGCGCCCCGGCAGGGGCGGCGGCGGGTAGGGCCGCGCATTGATGCCGGTGGAGAGGTCGATCCACGACTCCGCCGCGCCGCCATGGACCGCCATGGCCCGGTCGAGATCGCCGCCATGGTCGCGCATGACGCTCAGCCCCCCCAGAGCGCCGGAATGGCCAGCGCAGGACCGGCCAGCGCCGGACCGGCCAGCGCCAGACCGGCCAGCGCCGGACCGGCCAGCGCCAGACCGGCCAGCGCCGCGGCGCACAAGGCCATCGCGCGGCGGTAGAGCGCGAGCCCCCGCCGCAGCGCCCTGGCGTCCGGATCGGGGGCGCCGGCGTTCAGCCACGGCTCTTCGGCCACCCGATCCGCGTAGCGCCGGGGGCCCGACAGACGCACGCCCAGCGCGCCGGCCATCGCCCCCTCCGGCCAGCCGGCATTGGGGGAGCGGTGGCGCCGGGCGTCGCGCGCCATGACCCGCCAGGCGGCGCGCCTGCCGCCGACCAGCGCCAGGGCCGCGCCGGTCAGCCGCGCCGGGATCAGGTTCGCCAGATCGTCGAGCCGCGCCGCCGCCATGCCGAACTCCCCATGCCGCACCGTTCGGTGCCCGATCATCGAATCGAGCGTGTTCACCGCCTTGTAGCCGGCGATCCCCGGCAGACCGAGCAGGAGACCCCAAAAGAGCGGCGCCACCACGCCGTCGGAGGCGTTTTCGGCGAGGCTTTCCAGCGCGGCGCGGGCCACGCCGCCCTCGTCCAGCTGCGCCGGATCGCGGCCGACGATCAGGGCGACGGCGGCGCGGGCGCCGTGCGGATCGCCCGCGGCGAGGGGCGTCAGGACGGCGGCGACGTGGTCATGGAGCGAGCGCGCGGCGACGAGCGGCCAGGCGAGAACGCCGGCCAGCAGCCAGCCCGCGGCCCCGCCGGGCAGCAGCGCCTGCAGCGTCCAGGCGGGCAGCGCCGCGGCCCCGACGACCAGCGCCGTGGCCGCGGCGCCGGCGAGGCGGCGGCGGACCGGCGGGTCCTGCGGTCGGTTCCAGGCCCGGTCCAGGCCGTCGATGAGGCGGCCGAGCCAGACCACCGGATGCCCGACGCGCTCGAACGCCGCGCGCGGCCAGCCCAGGACGGCGTCCACGGCGAGCGCCGTCAGCATCGCCGCGGCGCTCATGCGCCGTC
>JBCBYE010000572.1:0-3155 GCA_039816075.1 Pseudomonadota bacterium
GCGTCGCGCTGGTCAGGCCTCGCAGCTGGCGCGTCGCCTGGGCCACTGCGCCGCGGCCCTTGGTGAGCATCGTCACCACCAGGGAAGCGGTCATCTGCGTCATTTCGGCCTCCCTTCCTGCGCTTCATGCCGGGCGAGCGCGCGGGCGTGCCAGCCGGCCAGCTCTTCGAGGTTCATCCCGTCCATTTCGGAGGGCGGCCAGTGAAAGATCACGGCGATGTCCGCCATCGCCTCTTCGACCTCGGCCGGCGCCTTCAGATCGCCGGCGCGTCCTCCTCGGCCAAAAAACGGACCACCTCGGCCTGCAGCCTGGCGAAGTCCTTCGGCCGCATCTCGGCCAATTGGTCGGCGCTGATCGGCGGCGCGGTCACCCGGGGCAGCAGCGTGAGATGGGCGTTCACGTCCATCTGCAGCAGCGAAAAGGTGTTGAGGCCTTTCAACTGCCCGACCTTGGGCTCCACCACCTCGACGGCCTCGACCTCGGCTCCATCGACGGTCACGGGTCTGGAAAGATCGACTTGGGCCATGGCGGCCTCCTTTCAGGTTGGGGTCAGATGCCCATGGCGCGGCGCATGCCGGCGAGCTGATCGACGCCGTCGATGATGCGCACCGCGTTCTCCGCATCGATCTCGACCAGGACATCGCCGTCGCGCGCCACGCGGAAGTAATCGACGCCCCAGCGCAGGGTCAGCAGGGCGTCCTGGCCGGTGCCCAGATCGCCCATGGGCGTGGCGATGACGCGCCCGCCGATGGTGAAGACCAGGGCCGAAGCCTCGAAATCGTCCTGGCCCATCTCGCCGGCGCGCAGGACCAGGCGCGTGTTTCCGCCCACCCGGGTCATCAGGTCCGAGGACCATTCCTTGAACTGCAGCTCGGCCGTCATGGCCGCCATCCCCATGTCGATGGGGATCGGCATGTCCATTCCGCCGCCGCGGAAGTCCTCCGTGTTCAGGGCGATCTCGGGCAGGGTCGCCTGGGTGCAAAGGCCCGCGTAGCTGCGGCCGTCGACGAAGGCGTTGAAGTTTCGGATCGTGCGCGGGTAGGGCATGGGTCAGGTCTCCGCGAGGTCGGCGACGAGCTCTTCGTAATAGGAGCCGTTGCGCTGGGC
This sequence comes from Pseudomonadota bacterium, assembly GCA_039816075.1. Classification (GTDB taxonomy): domain Bacteria; phylum Pseudomonadota; class Alphaproteobacteria; order Rhodobacterales; family Rhodobacteraceae; genus Albimonas. The sequence continues at coordinate 1,109 of JBCBYE010000572.1, forward strand.
TTCGAAGGTCAGGCGCTCCAGCGGCGCCGGAGGCTCGATGTCGAAGGTCAGGTAAAGCTGGCCGGCCTGCAGCGTGACGGCCGTATTCTTCTCCGGGTCGATCCAGACCCGGCCGCCGATCAGCGCGCCGCGCGCGATCAGCTGATTGATGTAGCCCTGCACGCTGTCGGCCACGTCCTCGATGGTCTGGGCCGTGATCGGGCGGTCGATGGCCCAGAGCAGCGACTGTTCGACGCTTTCGTAGATCATGTCGGCCGTACGGCGGACCGAGAGGAACGCCCAGAGCGGATCGGTCGCCGTCGTGCGGTTGCCCCACAGGCGGTAGCCGTCCTGGTGGACCACCGTCGCGACCTTGGCCTCGTTCAGGCGGTTGGCCTCGGTATCGGGCTCGTTGAGCGTGAAGGGAACGGGCCTCGACGCCCCTACGACGCCCCCCAGAATGGCGTTCGACGGCGACCACCAGAAGCCGCGCTGGTTGTCGCGGAAGGCGATGACGCCGGCCGCGTAGGCCGAGGCCGGACGCGCCGCGGTCGCGCCGTCCTCGAACACCAGGACGCCGGGATCGACGATGTAGACGCGGTCGGAACCGTAGTCGCCGGCATAGGCCAGGGCGTCGGTCTCGTTCGTGCCCGGCCCGTCCACCACCGCCACGGCGCGCATCTTGGGCGCGATGGCGACCATCGCCGCGCCCACCGGGTTGGCGGCGCCGCCGGGGCGCTGAGACGTCCAGCCGGGCGCGATCAGGATGCGCGGGGTGTAGCCGACCACCGCGTCGGCCGTTTCCAGCGCGTAGATGCCCGACTGGCTCGCCACCGCGCCGGCGACGTTGGTCAGCGTCGCCGCCTCGTCCGCGCCCGTGGCGACGCGCACCACCACGGCGAGCCGGGCGCCCTGCTGATAGGCGGCCGCGTAGGTTCCAGCAGCGTGCTGTCCACGCCAAGGCCCGCGGCCTGGGTCGGGCCGGTGACCAGGACCGGGGTGTTCAGCGGGAAGTCGGCCGAGGCGCTGTCGGCCGTGCCCACGATGCCGATGACCGACGAACGCACGGTCTGGATGGGCCGGGCGCCGTTGGAAACTTCGATGGTCTCGATGCCGTGCAGAAAGGACGTCATGGCTCAGGCCTCCGGTGCGAGGGAGAGGGCGGCGTCGAAGGCCAGCTCGGCGGCTTCGAGGCACGCGGTGTAGTCTTCGAGGGTCTGGATGGTGACGGCGACGGCGACGTGACGGCGGCGCACGCCGGTGATCTTGGGCAGCGCGGCCCGCAGCGTCGCCTCGCGCGTCACGATGGTCTGCGCGAGCGCGGCGGGATCCTCGCCCGTCTCCGCCGCCTCGATCTCGATCAGGTCCCGCTCGGCCGTCGAAGGCGACCCGCCGGCGTAGGCCGTCGCCGCCGTCGCCTTCTCCAGCCAATAGACCAGCTCGGCCGAGGGCACGCCGTCGGAAAAGTGCGCCAGGGCCTGCGTCGCCAGCTCGCCGATGCGGCGGCGGGCGGCGATCTGCAGCCGCGCGGCGGGCGGCGGCGGCGGATCGACGGCCGTGGGAACGCCGCCGCCGCCGGCGACGATGCGCTGGCCCGCGGCCTGGGCGGCCATCAGCTCGGCGTGCCGCTCGGCCGAGACCGGGATCGAGCCGGCGGGCGCCGTGGCCAGCTCGACCGCGTGGAAGGCGATGGCGGAGGGATCGAACAGGTAGCTCATGGCTCAGTGCCCCAGCGCGATGAAGGAGAAGAGGGAGTTGCCCAGCGTGTCCGAGGGGCCCTGCGTCGACATCACGGCGAGGGTCGAGGCGCTGCTGTCGCCCTCGATCCAGCTGAGGATGTGCGCTTGGCCCGACGTGCCGCTGCCCGCCTTGTCCGAAACCACCGCCGACAGCATCGCCGTCGGGAAGGCGATGGGCAGGGCCAGCGTCAGCAGCCCCGCCGCGCCCGCGTCGGCGGTGGAGGCGTTGCCCCATTGCAAGATCAGTCCCGAGGGCAGGCGCTGCCAGCCGTTGCCGGTCAGAAGCGCGCCGAAATCGGCCGGCAGCCCGCGCACCAGGTCGGCGTCGA
>JBCBYE010000549.1:0-3375 GCA_039816075.1 Pseudomonadota bacterium
AAGCCCTGAACCGACGCGTCCCGCCCCCGCCCCCGCGCCGCCCCTCGCCCCCGCGCCGCCGGCGGCGCGGGGGCGAGGGGCGGCGCGGGGGCGGGGGCGGGACGCGTCGGTTCAGGGCTTGCCGAAACCGGCCATCCACGTGCGCATGGCGTCGGCCTGCAGGGTTAGGGAGCGCTGCACCGCGGGCAGCGGAGCGACCGCGTCGGTCCACGCGGCGACGGGGGCGGGGACTTTCAGGGGCCGGCCCAGCGCCCCGGTCATCAGGCCGGCCATCTGCAGGGTGCAGGGATAGGCGAGCTGCGCCAGCGTCGGGCCCGGCGGGGCGCCGGGCAGAAGGTCGGCGAGACGGGCGAGCGCGGCCTCGATGCCGGAGGCGGCCGCCTCGACGGCCTCGGCGGAGGGGTCGGTCTTGATGAGCGGGAAGACGGCCCGCGCGGCGGCCTCCACCCGCGTGTCGTGAAAGCCCAGAAGCGCCCGGGCGCGGGCGCGGGCCAGCGGATCGGCGGGCATCAGGGGCGGCTCGGGGACGACCTCGTCCAGAAATTCGGCGATGGCGTTCGACTCGTGCAGCGGCGCGCCGTCCACCGTCAGGCCCGGCACGCTGCCGGCGGGGATCACGGCGCGGTATTCGGCCGAGCCGTAGCCGCCGGGAGGCGGCCGCTCCTCGTGGTCGAGGCCCTTGAGGTCGAGCGCGATGCGGACCTTGGCCACGAAGGCCGAGACGGCGACGCCGTAGAGGACCAGCTTCACGCCAGGCGGCCCGGCAGATCCGACAGTCTGGGGCAGCCGAGCTGGGTCATGACGTTGGCGAGCTCTTCGCGCAGGAGGGTCATGGCGTGCCGAGCGCCGGTCTCTCCGCCGGCGATGACGCCGTACATCATGGCGCGGCCGAGAAAGACGAAGTCGGCGCCGCGGGCCACGGCGCGGGCGATGTCGTGGCCGTCGCGCACGCCCGAATCCATGACCACCTTGGCGTGGCCGCCGGCGGCCTCGACCACCTCGGGCAGGGCGTCGATGGCGGGTTTGACGAAGTCGATCTGGCGGGCGCCGTGGTTCGACACCCAGATGCCGTCGGCCCCCAGCTCCACCGCGCGGCGGGCGTCCTGGGGGTCCATGATCCCCTTGACCATCAGCTTGCCGTCCCAGCGCTTGCGGATGTCGGCGAAGAGCTCGGGCGTGACGGCGGTGGTCAGCTCCTTGCCCACGAAGGCGCCGAAATTGGCCAGATCGTCCTTGGAGGCGTAGCGCAGCAGGTTGGCGACGTTGGGAATGCCGCGCGTCAGCGTGGCGGCGAGCCAGGCGGGGCGCATCATCACGCGGGCGATCATGGCCGGGGTCATGCGCGGCGGCATGCCCACGCCGGCCTTGCGCTGGCGTTCGCGCCGCGAGGCGGCGGGCACGTCGACGGTGACGGTCATGACCCGGGCGCCGGCGGCCCAGGCGCGGTCCATCAGGTCGGCGCGCATGTTGGGATTGCGCGGGGTGTAGAGCTGAAACCAGAAATTCTCGCCCGCCTCCGGCGCGACGGCCTCGATCTCCTCCCCCGAGACGGTGGAGAGGGTGTAGGGGATGCCCGAGGCGCGGGCGGCGCGGGCCAGCATCTTTTCCGCGCCGGGCCACATCAGGCTCTGCACCCCCACGGGCGCGACGCCGAAGGGGGCGTCCCAGGTGCGGCCGAAAAGCTCGGTCGTGGTGTCCGGCTCGCCCGCGTCGATGAAGAAGCGGGGGGTCATGCGCACGGCCTTGAAGGCGTCGCGGTTGGCCGAGACGCCGGTTTCGAGGCCGGTGCCGCTTTCCAGGTATTCCCAGGCCACATGGGGGGCGCGGCGCGAGGCGGTGCGCCGCAGATCCTCGATGGCGGGCCAGCGGTCCATCAGGTCCATGGGCGCGCTCCTCCGATTGGTCTTGTCGTTTCGATGCTTGGCGGAAGCATGGCCGGCGGGGCGGGGCGTCGCAAGGGAGGGCGGACCCCCGGGACGGCCGCGAGGACGGTTGCGGGCGGCCTGGCGGGCGACGCCAGGCGGCTTGGGGGGGTGACGCCAGGCGGCTTGGGGGGCGGGGCGGCCGGGCGGGGCGTCGGCGCGCGTCCGGGCCCGGCCGCCGCCCCGGCCCTTGGGTCAGCCGCGGGCGGCGGGGTCGTCGCCGACGAAGATCGGCATGCGTTCGGTGCAGATCCACGCGAGGCCGTATTCGATGGGCTTGCCGTCGGGCGCGACGGACATGCTTTCGGTGCGCAGGACGGGCTGGGTTTCGGGGATCTGCAGCTGGCGCGCCAGCAGGGCGCCCGGGCGCTGGGCGGTTAGGCGCGTCCATTGCCGCTCGTAATCCGCGACGCCGCAGCGGGCGAGCGCCTGGGTGACGGAGCCCAAGTCCTCCAGCGCCTGCAGGAACCCCGGCAGACGTTCGGCCGGCCAGCATTGGCGGGCCATGATGACGGGCACGCCGTCGACCCGGCTGAGCGTTTCGGCCAGATGGACCTGGCCGCCTTCGGGCAGTCCCAGCGCCTCGGCCTCGTCGCGGCTGGCGCCCACGGTTTCGCCGCGCAGCAGGTCGCGGCCGGGGCGGCGGCCCGCGGCGGCGAGGCTTTCGCTGAAGCGGGTGCGCGCGCCGATGGGATAGTCGGTCATCACCTGGGTGACCGTGGCGCCGGCGCCGCGGCGCACATGCAGCAGGCCCTGCTCGCGCAGCTCTGCCATGGCGCGGCGCAGGGTGTGGCGGTTCACGCCGAAGCGCTTGGCGAGCGCGTGTTCGGAGGGCAGACGCTCCCCCGGTTTCCAGCGACCTTCGCCGATCTCGCGCGCCAGAACCTCGTGTATGCGTCGCCAGAGCGGGCCGTCGCCCCCGGGGGGCCTGTCGTCGTCGCGCGGCGTCATAAGAGTTTCACCTTTTTCCGCCTTGCATCGGGCGCGTGAGACGCGCATACGGCACCTGTCTAGTTGTAGAGGTTCGGGGGCGCGAATGCAAGCGCAGGCGGAGCGGGACGGTCCGGAAACGGCGGCGCGGAAAGGCTGGATGAGCGTTCTGGCGCAGGCGCCGGCGCCGCGGCTGATGGCGCTGTGGGACGGGCTGGGCGCGCCGCCGGAGCATGCGGTGCTGCGCCCGCCGGAGATCGGCGCGGTGATGGTGCGCGGCCGGGCGGGCGGCGACGGCGCGGCGTTCAATCTGGGCGAGATGACTGTGACGCGCTGTTCGGTGCGCCTGGCCACGGGCGAGGTCGGGCATGCCTGGCGGCCCGGCCGCGACCGGGAGGCGGCGCGCGCCGCGGCGCTGGCCGACGCGCTGCTGCAGGGGCCGCAGGCGGCGCGGGTGGAGGCGGCGCTGGTCGCGCCCCTGCGCGCCGAGGCGGAGGCCAAGGCGCGCGAGGCGGCCGAGAAG
>JBCBYE010000445.1:0-4163 GCA_039816075.1 Pseudomonadota bacterium
CGTTGCGGGCGCGGGGGCGGTAGTCGCTTTCGCGCTGGATCACCCGGTGAACCAGGCTGCGCGGCACGCCCTCGGCATCCGCAACGGCCCCTATTACGGGCTGATGCAGATCCTGCCGCAAACGGCGCGGACCATGGGGTTCCGGGGCAGACCTGCGGATCTGCTGGATGCGCGCACCAACCTGACCTACGCGGTGAGATACCTGCGCGGGGCCTGGATGGTGGCGGACGGCGACGAGCGCGAGGCCGTGATGTGGTATGCCCGCGGCTACTACTACGAGGCGCGCAACCGCTGCATGCTGCGCGCGACGGGGCTGCACGCGACCGAGGTGCGGCGGTACTGCGGTTGAGGGCGGGGACCGCCGCGGGACGCGGTGGGGAGAGGGAACGCGATGATCGCTTACGTAACGGTGGGCGCGGACGACCTCGGGCGCGCCAGGCGGTTCTACGATGCGATCCTGCCGGCGTTGGGCTTTGCGATGACCGAAGGGCCGGAGGGCCTGAGCTATGCGCCCGCGCGGCCGCCCGACGCGGCCGTCGCGCCGCCGGATTTCTACATCAAGCCGACCTTCGACGGGCGGCCGGCCTCGGCCGGGAACGGCGCGATGGTGGCGTTCGAGGCGCGGGGCCAGGCGCAGGTGCGCGCGCTGCATGCCGCGGCGCTGCAGGCGGGCGGCGCGGACGAGGGCGCGCCGGGGTTTCGCGAGGCCTACGGCCCCCGGTTCTACGTCGGCTATCTGCGCGATCCGCAGGGCAACAAGATCGCGCTGTTTTCCAGCGATCCGCGGGAGCCTGGCCGGGACGGTTGAGGGGCTTCGCGCGCGACGTCGATCTTGCGCGGGCTCAGCCTTGAGCGGCCTGGGCGGCGGCGGCCTGCGCCTCCAACGCGTCGAAGTCGAGGCGGATCGGGGCGTGGCCCGTCGCCTCGAAGACGCGCAGCAGGTCCGCGGTGCGCAGGGCCACGGTCGCGTCGTTGCGCAGGGGGTGGCAGTTGAGGATCTCCGCCGCGAAGAGCTGGGCGTCGAGGATCAGGCGGACCTGCCCCTCGGCGTCGTTGACCAGGCCAAGGGGCGTCACGGCGCCGGGGCGCACGCCCAGCAGCGCGGCCATGGCGTCCGGCTTGCCGAAGCTCATGCGCCCGGCGCCGGCGGCGCGGGCGATGTCGGGGATGCGCACGCGCCGCGTCTCCTCGCACACGACCAGCCAGTGGGGGCCATTCTTCTCCTTGAGGAAGAGGTTCTTGCAGTGGCCGCCCGGCAGCTCGCCCCGCAGGGCCACGGAATCCTCGACCGTGTGCAGCGGCGCATGGGCGTGGCGGGTGAAGGGCACGTTCCAGGCGCGCAGCTTGGCGACGAGCGCCGCCTCGGCGGCGTCGGGGTCGGGCAGGGCGGGGGCGGCGTCGTCGATCTCGGTCATGCGGCGTCGTGAAGCGCCGTTGCGACGCCCCGTCAAGCCCGAGATGCGCCCGCACGCGTTGTTTCGGCCCCGGCGATGCGTTAGGCGGGACCGAGCGATGAATTTCGGGAGCGCGCTCCGTGCGATACGTCTCCACCCGCGGCCAGGCGCCGGAGCTGGACTTCGAAGGCGCGATGCTGTCCGGCCTTGCGCTGGACGGCGGCCTTTACGTGCCCGAGGCCTGGCCCCGCTTCGGCCCCCGCGACATCGCGGACATGGCCGGCCAGCCCTATGAGGAGGTCGCGTTCCGGGTGATGCGGCCGTTCATCGGCGACGCCTTCGCGCCGCTGGACTTCCGGGCGATGATCGACCGGGCCTATGCCGCGTTCAGCCATGCGGCGCGCGCGCCCCTGGTGCAGGTGGGCGAGAACGACTGGATCCTGGAGCTGCATCACGGCCCGACGCTGGCCTTCAAGGACTTCGCCATGCAGCTGATCGGACAGATGTTCGAGCATGCGCTGCGGCGGCGGGGAGAGCGGGTGACGATCATCGGCGCGACCTCGGGCGACACGGGGTCGGCCGCGATCGAGGCCTTCCGGGGGCTGGACGCGGTGGACGTCTTCATCCTCTACCCCCATGGCCGGGTGTCGGAGGTTCAGCGCCGACAGATGACCACGCCGGTGGAGGACAACGTCCACGCCCTGGCGGTGGAGGGCGATTTCGACGATTGCCAGGCGCTGGTGAAGGCGGCCTTCAACGACCATGCGTTTCGCGACGAGGCCAAGCTGGCGGCGGTGAATTCGATCAACTGGGCGCGGGTGCTGGCTCAGGTGGTCTATTACTTCAGCTCCGCCGCGGCGCTGGGCGCGCCCTATCGCGGCGTGAGCTATTCGGTGCCCACGGGCAATTTCGGCGACGTCTACGCGGGCTGGGTGGCCCGGCGCATGGGCCTGCCGGTGGAGAGCCTGGTGGTGGCGACCAACCGCAACGACATCCTGCACCGCACGATCCAGCACGGCGATCACAGCCGGTCGCAGGTGGCGCCGACCTCATCGCCCTCGATGGACATTCAGGTCAGCTCCAACTTCGAGCGGGTGCTGTTCGATCTGCTGGACCGCGACGGACCCATGACTGCGGAGCATATGCGCATGCTGAAGGACGAGGGCGGGTTCCGCCTGTCGAACCTGGCGCTGAGCCGGCTGCGCGAGGACTTCGCCTCGGCCGCGGCGAGCGAGGAGGACGTGGCGGCGGTGATCGCGGCCATGGTGGAGGTGACGGGCCAGGTGCTGGACCCGCATACGGCCATCGGCGTGAAGGCGGCGGCGGAGGCGCGGGGCGACGCCGCGGCGCCCATGGTGGTGCTGGGCACCGCCCATGCCGCCAAGTTCCCCGATGCGGTGGAGGCCGCCTGCGGCCTGCACCCGGCGCTGCCCGCGCGCATGGGCGACCTTTATCAACGAACGGAGCGGATCACGCGCGTGGCCAACGATCTGAGCGCGGTGCAGGCGGTTCTGCGCGAGCGGGGGCGCGCGCTGTGACGGTGCGCATCGACACGCTGCCCAACGGCCTTCGCGTCGCGACGGAGGACATGCCCGGCCTCGGCTCCGCCGCGCTGGGCGTCTGGATCGGCGCCGGCGGGCGCCATGAGGCGGAGGGCGAGAACGGCGTCGCCCATTTCCTCGAGCACATGGCCTTCAAGGGCACGGCGCGGCGCAGCGCGCTCGACATCGCCGTGGAGATCGAGAATGTCGGCGGCTACCTGAACGCCTACACGTCGCGCGAGGCGACGGCCTATTACGCGCGGGTCCTGTCCGAGGACGCGCCCCTGGCGCTGGACCTTCTGGCGGACATCCTGACCGCGCCGCGCTTCGCCGCCGAGGACATCGTGTCCGAGCGCGGCGTGATCCTGCAGGAGATCGGTCAGTCGCTCGACACGCCCGACGACATCGTCTTCGACTGGCTGCAGGAGGCGGCCTATCCGGGTCAGGCCTTCGGCCGGTCGATCCTGGGCGCGGCGGAGGGCGTGAAGGCGCTGGGCGAGACGGACCTGCGCCGCTTCATCGGCGCGCATTACGCGCCCGAGCGCATGGTGGTCGCCGCCGCCGGCGCGGTGGATCACGAGAAGATCCTGCGCCAGGCGGAGACGCTGTTCGGCCACCTGACCCGACGCGATGCCCCCGCGCTGGCCCCCGCAAGCTTTCGGGGCGGGGAGCATCGGGCGGAGAAGCCGCTGGAGCAGGCGCATTTCACCTTGGCGCTGGAGGCGCCGAACTGGCACGCGGACGACCTGCATGCCGGCCAGGTCTTCGCCACGCTGCTGGGCGGCGGCATGTCCTCTCGCCTGTTTCAGGAGGCGCGGGAGGTGCGGGGGCTGTGCTACTCGATCTTCGCCCAGGCGTCCGCCCATGAGGATACCGGGCTGCTGACGGTCTATGCCGGAACCGGCGCCGACGAGATCAAGGGGTTGGCGGAGTTGGTGGCCGACGAGATCGCCCGCGCCGCCTCCGCCGCCACCGAGGAGGAAACGGCCCGCGCCCGCGCCCAGCTGCGCGCCGGGCTGATGATGGGGCTGGAGAGCCCTTTCGGCCGGTGCGAGCGCCTGGCGCGGCAGCTGCTGATCTGGGGCCGCGCGGCCCCGGCGGAGGAGACGTCGGCCCGCATCGAGGCGGTGGACGCCGCCGCCGCCCGCGCCGCGGGGCAGCGCATGGCTGGCGGCGGGCGTCGGCGCCGTCGCCACGGGACCGTAAAGCGCCTGCGCCAGGCGCCCGC
>JBCBYE010000399.1:0-4604 GCA_039816075.1 Pseudomonadota bacterium
AGCATGTTCTTCTGTTCGTCGCCGCGGTGCTCAGCTTCGTAGTGATCGCGGTCTGGTTCTGGCTGTTCCCCCCCGCGCCGCCGCCGCCGGCGCAGCCCGAGGCCTCGGTCGCCGGCGCCCCGGCGACGGGCGGCGCGGCCGCGCCCTCGGCCCTGCAGGCGGTCGATCCCGAGGAGGCCGCCGCCGCCGGCCGCGACGAGGCGTTGGGCCGCGCCGCCCGCGTGGGCATTCGGTCGGACCGCGTGGCCGGCTCCATCAACCTGCGCGGCGGGCGCATCGACGACCTGGCGCTGCTGGATTACGGCGTGACCAAGGAGGCGGACAGCGAGCGCGTGACGCTGCTGAGCCCCATCGGCGCGCAGCATCCGTTCTACGCCATCTACGGCTGGCTTCCCACGGCGCAGACGCCCCTGGCGACGCCCGGGCCGGCGACCGAATGGCAGGTGGAGACCGGCGGCGACCTGTCGCCCGGCGCGCCCGTGACCCTGATCTGGGACAACGGCGCGGGGCTGGTTTTCCGCCGCACGATCTCGCTCGACGACGATTACATGTTCACGGTCGAACAGAGCGTGGAGAACCGCACGGGCGCGGAGGTGTCGCTGGCCCCCTACGGCTATGTGGCGCGGCGCGGGGAACCCGACACGGTGGGCTTCTACATCCTGCACGAGGGCGCCATCGGCAAGTTCGACGGCGTGCTCGAGGAGCTGGATTACGGGGACATGGAGGACCTGGACGCCCCCGGCGGTCCGGGAGAGCGTCAGCAGCTGGTCGGCGTGTCGGAGGCGGGCTGGCTGGGCTTCACCGATCGCTACTGGATGGCGACGCTGGTGCCCGCCGCCGGCGCCTTCGACGCGGTGTTCAAGTACGCGCAGCTGCAAAGCGGGCCGGAGTTCCGGACCGAGATGCGCCTGCCCCTGATGACCGTGGCGCCGGGCAGCAGCGCCTCGGCCGAGACGCGTCTGTTCGCGGGCGCCAAGGAGTATCACACCATCGCCGCCTACGAGGCGGAGGGCATCCCCCGCTTCGTCGATTCCATCGACTGGGGCTGGTTCTTCTTCCTCACCAAGCCGTTCCTGCAGCTGCTGCTGTTCCTCAACGGCATCATCGGCAACATGGGCTGGTCGATCATCGCGCTGACCTTCCTGGTCAAGCTGGTGCTGCTGCCGCTGGCCTGGAAGAGCTATGTCAGCCTTTCGAAGATGAAGAAGCTGCAGCCGGAGATGGAGAAGATCAAAGAGCGCTGCGGCGACGACAAGCAGAAGCTGCAGCAGGAGATGATGGCCCTCTACAAGAAGGAGAAGGCCAATCCTGCGGCGGGCTGCGTGCCGATCCTTCTGCAGATCCCGATCTTCTTCTCGCTCTACAAGGTGCTGTTCGTGACGCTGGCCATGCGCCATGCGCCCTTCACCCTGTGGATCGACGATCTGTCGGCGCCCGATCCCACGTCGATCCTGAACCTTTTCGGCCTGCTCCCCTTCGCCGCGCCCGATCCGAACGATTTTCTGGCGATCTTCTCGATCGGGGTGTTCCCGATCCTTCTGGGCGTGACGATGTGGATGCAGCAGAAGCTGAACCCGGCGCCGACGGACCCGACGCAGGCGATGATCTTCGCGTGGATGCCGTGGATGTTCATGTTCATGCTGGGCCAGTTCTCCAGCGGGCTGGTGATCTACTGGGTGGCCAACAACGTCATCACCTTCGCCCAGCAATACGGCATCATGCGCAGCCAGGGCGTCGACGTGGACTTCCTGGGCAACATCAAAAAGAGCTTCAAGCGACAGAAACCGTCATGAACCTTCTATTGACAGGAGGTTAATGATTGGTGAATCTCCAACCCGGCCCGCGTGCAGGGGCCGAGCGTAGCGTTGGAGGTTGCAGTGTCCGAGCGGCCGTTGAAATGGGCATCCATGCGGGAGATGGCCAAGGATCTCGCCAGGTATGGCGACAACCCGCAGGTTCTGACCGCGTTGGATCATGAGCTGTCGTTCCGCTTCACCGAGCAGGCGCGGCGGCTGCAGGAGCAGGTGCGCGCGCGCCGCCCCGTGGCCCATGACGATTTCGGGGCGGAGCCCGTGGTGGCGCGCCGCTACGTCGACGCGCCGGACGCCCCCGATCCGCGGGATCAGGAACTGGAGGGGCTGAGGGACACGATCTCGCGCCTGTTCCAGGGCCTCGCCGACAAGGATGCCGAAATCGAGAGCTATGCGTCGAAGCTGTCGTCCCTGCAGGGCGTGATCGCGTCCAAGGAGTCCGAGATCCTGATGTGCTATGGCGAGATCTCGGAAAAGGAACAGGCGCTGATCGACCTGCGCGCGCGCGTCGCCAAGCAGGACGCGCAGATCAGGCTGCTGTCGGATCGCAGCGATGCGCCGGACGCGGACGAGACCGGGGGCGCGTCGCTGTTCAAGACCGTCGGGCTTTCGCCGAACGCCAGCAAGCTGGTCATCAACGCGGCGCACAAGGCCCTGCGGCGGGAGTTTCATCCCGACCGGTTCCCGACCGAGAAGAAGGACTGGGCCGAGACCCGCTTTCGCCGCGTCAACGAGATCTTCGACCAGATCGCCGCCGCCAAGGCCTGACGGCGCGGACGGGCCGACGCTCGGTCGGTCATGCGCCGCCGCGCCGTCCCGCGATCGGCGCCCCGGACCTGATCCGGGGCCTCCTTCGGCCGGGGTTCGGCGGGCCGCCGGGGGCGGAGCGGACGGCGGTCAGCCGCGCCATCCCTCCGCGCTGCGTTCATGGGGCGCGACGCGCTCAAGATAATGCTGCAGCGAGCGGTCCGGCGCCGTTTCGAAACGCTCGTCGAGCGCTTCCACCGCGTCGATCCGGTCCATGCGGAAGTTGCGGTAGCCCTCGCGCAGCTCGCACCAGGCCAGCAGCGTCCAGACCCGTCGCCAGGCCATCAGGCAGAGCGGATGCACGACGCGCCGACTGGCCGCGCCCTCGCCGTCGACATAGGAGAGCGCCAGCTTGCGCCGCCCCTCCGCCGCCTCGCGCAGGCGTCGGTGCACCTCGCGCATGGGCGCGTCGCCTTCCCAGAAAGGCGCGCGATAGGGCACCGCGTCGGCGGCGGCGAGCCCGCGGTCGTCGAGGATGGAGCGGATCTTGGCCTCGGCCCGCGCCGCCGCTTCGGCGAGACCGGGGTCGGTGAAGCTGCGCACCATCTGGTTGCCCACCAGAAGCGCCAGCACTTCGTCGCGATCGAACATGACCGGGGGAAGCTCGTAGCCCGCGGCGAGCACGTAGCCCACGCCCGCCTCGCCCTCCACCGGCACGCCGGAGGCCTGCAGCGCCGCGACGTCGCGATAGACGGTGCGGGTGGAGACCTCCAACGCCTCGGCCAGCGCCTCGGCCGTGACGGCGAGGCGCCGGCCGCGCAGAAGCGAGACCAGCTGGAAGAGACGTTCGGCCCGCCGCATGGGCCTCAGGCCGTCAGCAGCAGGCCGGCGGGCGCCTTGCGGCCCATCACCGGACGATGGGCGATGCGGACCGAGGCGTCGTCGATCATGCGCATGAACGGGCTGCGGCCCTTCTCCTCCATTATCCGGCGGCCGGCGCGGCGGGCGTGGTCCTCGTTCGACCAGAACACCAGATCCAGCCAGCGGCCGTCCTCGCCAAGGGTCAGGCAGCGATACTCGAAGCCGGGCTGGCAGGCGGTCCAGCGGCTGATCTCTTCGGAGGCGGCCAGAAAGTCGCTTTCCGACACGCCGGGCAGGAGTTCGAATTCCACGTGTTCGACGACGCTGTGCTGGCTCATGACGCTCTCCAAGGCCTGGCGGGCCCGCCCCTGCGACCCCTGCCGAGGCAGTGTATGGCAGGGGCCTGCTGACAGCGTTGTGTCAGCAGGCGTCAGGGGGCGCGAGCGTTCTTTTCAGGCCTTGATGAGCGTGCCGGCGCCATGCTCGGTGAAGAGCTCCAGCAGGCAGGCATGGGGCGCGCGTCCGTCGAGGATCACGGCCGCGCCGACGCCCTGGGCCAACGCGTCGAGCGCGGTGCGCACCTTGGGGATCATGCCGCCGGAGATTTCGCCGGATCCGATCATCCGCTCCACATCCGCGGCGGTCATGTCGGTGACCACCTCGCCCCCGGCGTTCTTGACGCCGGCGACGTCGGTCAGCAGCAGCAGGCGGCGGGCCTTGAGCGCGCCCGCGATGGCCCCGGCGGCGGTGTCGCCGTTGATGTTGAAGGTTTCGCCCGCGCGGCCCGCGCCCACTGGCGCGATCACGGGGATCAGGTCGGAGGCGATGAAGGCCTCCAGCACCTCGGGATTGACCTGCGCCGGTTCGCCCACGAAGCCCAGATCGAGGATCTTCTCGATATGGCTCTCCGGGTCCTTCACCCGCTTGACCGCCTTCTCGCAGACGATCAGGTCGGCGTCCTTGCCGCTCAGACCGACCGCCTTGCCGCCCTGCTTGTTCAGCGCGGCGACGATGCCCTTGTTGATGCGCCCCGAAAGCACCATCTCGACGACCTCGACCGTCGCCGCGTCGGTCACGCGAAGGCCGTCGACGAAGTCGGACTTGATGGCCAGCTTCTCCAGCATCGCCGCGATCTGCGGGCCGCCGCCATGCACCACGACCGGGTGAAGCAGTGCAAGCTTCACC
>JBCBYE010000634.1:0-2742 GCA_039816075.1 Pseudomonadota bacterium
AAGAACCAATACGACGAAAAGCTGGCCGCGGCCTATGCGCGGCATGCCCGTCCTGCGGTTGCGGCGAGCGGCGCCCATGCGGCGATCATCGACGACCTGCCCGACCTGCAGCGGGCGTTGAACGAGCTCGGGCATCCGTCCGGCGAGCCGGACGGCATGATGGGGCCGCAGACCGCCGGCGCGATCGCCGCATTCCAGCGCTTCGCCGGGCTGGGCGAGACGGGCAAGGACAGCGCGATGCTGCGCAGTCTGGTGCAGACCGCCCTGCGCGTCCGTCGCGCCGTTCAGGTCGCGGCCTAATGGCGAAGGCGGGCGAGGATGCCGCGGCAGCGCGGGCCGAGCTTGCGCGACGAGCGGGGGCGGACGTCGCCCTCGCCGACCTGACCGGCGACGCCTTCGAGGCGTGGTCCCAGCTGCTGGCGGTCTTCGACCGTCTCGGCCGCCGGGGCGTGGCCGAAGCCCGACGCTCCAGTACAGAGAAGGCGAAGCGATGATCGAGCAGGCCGACGAAGGCTTCAAGGCGGCGGAGGCGGCGTGGAACGCCCTGAAGGCGGATCGCACCGAGCATGAGCAGGACTGGCAGGACATCGCGCGCCTGATCCGAACGCAGCGGGGCGGGTTTTCGTCGGCGGACCCTGCGCTGCATCGCGATGACAAGCCGCTGGACAACAGCGCGCTGATCGCGAGCGCGAATTTCGCATCCGGCCTCTACGGGACGCTGACGAACCCGACGTCGCGGTGGTTCAGCTTCACCACGTCGGATGAGGATTTGGCCGCCTGGCAGCCCATGAAGATCTGGCTCGACACGGTGACGAAGCGCGTCTTTCGCTCGCTGGCGCCGGCCGTGAGCCCTTTCTACGGCCAGGTGATCCAAGCCAAGGCCGACATCGCGGCGTTCGGCAACGCCTGTTTCGCCAGCACCCGAGCGCCGGGGTCGCGCGAAATCGTCGACGAGGCGATCAGTCTGGCCGAGGTCGCCTGCGACATCGACAGCTTCGGCCGCGTGCGCGAAGTCGCGCGGCGGTTCCGCATCAGCCCCGTGGCGGCGGCCGAGCGGTTCGGGCGCGATACCCTGCCGCCCAAGCTGATGGAAATGGTGGACAAGGGCGCGCGCGAGCGCGTCGATTTCCTGCACCACGTCTACCCGCGGCCTGCCGGCGAGCGCGGCAAGCGCTGGGTCAGCGTCTATGCCAGCGTGATCGGCAAGGCGACGGTGCAGCGCGGCGGTTACGACGAGATGCCGATCCACTATCCCCGATGGGAGGTGGACACCGGCCAGACCTATGGCCGCGGGCCGGGGTGGATCGCGTTGCCGGCGGCGCGGAAGGCCGAGCTCATGTCGCAGGCCAACCTGCGGGCCGGGCAGTATGCGGCGGACCCGACGCTGCTGGCGGCCGGGGCCGACGATTGGGACTATGGCGGCCGGGTCGTGCCCGGCGGGATCGTCTACGGCGGGCTCGACACCCGCGGCAATCAGATGCTGCGGCCGTTGAACACCACGTTCGCCACGGGGTTGAGCGAAGCGCAACAGCAGCAGGCGGTGGAGGCGATCCGCGACGCGTTTCACTGGACGCTGATGAACCTTGCCGGCCGTTCCGGCATGTCCGCCACCGAAGTCGTGGAGCGGGCGGAAGAGCGTCTGCGCCTGATGGCGCCGCATCTGGGGCGCGTGCAGGAAGAGCTGCTGTCGCCCGTCGTGTCGCGGCGGTTCTCCATCCTGTGGCGGGCCGGGCAGCTGCCGCCGCCGCCGGCCGAGGCGTCCGGCGCGGATCTGGCGCTGGACTACACCAGCGCGGCGGCGATGGCCCAGCGCAGCGCCGAGGGCGCGGCCACGGTGCGCCTGATCGAGGACGTCGGGCGCCTGGCGGAGGTCGATCCCAGCATCGCGGATCGCTTCGACGCCGACGCCGCGCTCGACGTGCTGCAGGAGGCGCGCGGGGCGCCTGCGCGTCTGGTGCGCAGCCCGGACCAGGCGCGCGAGCTGCGCGAGGCGCGCGCGCAGGCGGAGGCCGAGGCGGCGCAGCCGCAGGAGATGCTGGAGGCGCTGACCGCCGGGGGCGCCGCGGCGCGTGAGATCGCTGGGGCGGCCGGCGCCCTGCAGCAGCTGGAGACCGCCCGATGACCTGGCGTGCCGCCCATTTCCTGTTTCGAAGTCTGGGCGCGGTTGACGCCCGTCTCAGGGCGCAGGTCGCGGCGCTGATCGTTCGGCGGGCCGACCGATGGAAGCGCGCCGCGGAGCAGGACCCGGCCCTGGTGACGGACGTGATCCAGCTGGGCCGCGTTCTGGAGCCGACGGCCGAGAAGGACGGCGACCTGCACCTGGCGGATGGCCAGCTGGCATTCGCCGCGGGCCGCCGGGAGATGGCGCTGGAGCTTCTGGCGCTGATGAAGGTTTCCGACCACGAGCTGAACGAAGCGATGGAGAGAGCGAATGTTTCTGCGTGAATGGATGCGCCCGCGGGTGCTGAATGCCGAAGGCGAGGGCGCCGGCGGAGGCGAAGGTGAAGGCGCCGGCGATGGCGGGAACGGCGGCGCCGTTCCGTGGTACCAGGCCGAAGGGGCCTTCGAAGCCGACGAGCTGGACTGGATGAAGAACCGCGGCCTGATCGACGACGATCCGGGCGCCGTGATCGCGAAGGCGGTGCGCGGGCATCGCGCGGCGGAGATCAAGCTGGGCCGCGGCGCCGACGCGGTGCTCGACAAGCCGGGCGAGGGCCAGGCGCTGCCCGAGTATCTGCGGGC
>JBCBYE010000216.1:0-6857 GCA_039816075.1 Pseudomonadota bacterium
CGCCAGGCCGAGGCCCAGCGACAGCACCACGCCCGCCGTCTCGCCGCCCGGGCCGCCCACGGCTCCCAGCGCGAGGCGCAGCGACGAGCGTCCGCGCACCGCCTTGCCGCGCGCCAGCCGCCGCGACAGCGCGCGCACGCCTACTTCTTCGTGGACGTCCAGAACGACCAGCTCGACGGATTTCTGGAGCGGGCCGAGGGCTTCGACGGCGTCGAGGACGTCGACACCGCGCCCATGCTGCGGGGCGTCGTGACGCGCCTGAACGGCGTGCCGGCGGCGGAGGCGGAGATCGACGAGGGCGCCGAATGGGTCCTGCGCGGCGACCGCGGCGTGACCTATGCCGCGACGCCGCCCACGGGGACGCGCCTCACCGAGGGCGAATGGTGGCCCGAGGATTACCAGGGCGAACCGCTGGTCAGCTTCGCCGAGGAGGAGGGCAGGCAGCTCGGCCTCGAGATCGGATCGACCGTCACGGTCAACGTGCTGGGCCGAGACATCGAGGCGCGGGTCGCCAGCTTCCGCGTCGTCGACTTCCGCGACATGGGCATCAACTTTCTGATGGTCATGAACCCCGGCGTCTTCGCCGGCGCGCCGCACACCCATATCGCCACGGTCTATGCGCAGGAGGCGGCCGAGGGGCCTCTGCTGCGCGAGCTGGCCGGCGCCTATCCCAACGTGTCCGCCGTGCGGGTGAGGGACGCGGTGGAGCAGCTGTCGGGCGCGCTGGAGGACCTGGCGGCGGCCACGCGATGGGGCGCCTCGGCCACGCTGATCACGGGCCTCGTGGTGCTGATCGGCGCCGCGGCGGCGGGGGAGCGGCGGCGCGTCTACGAGGCGGCGATTCTGAAGACCGTCGGCGCGGCGCGGGGGCGGATCCTGGCGAGCTTCGCGATCCGCTCGGCCCTGCTGGGCGCCGCGGCCGGGGCGGTGGCGATCCTGGCGGGCGGGCTCGCCGGCTGGGGCGTGATGACCCAGGTGATGGACAGCGCCTATGTGTTCGAGCCGGTTTCGGCGCTGATCATCGTGGGCGGCGGCGCGGCGGCGAGCCTGCTGGCGGGGCTGCTCTTCGCGGTGCGTCCCCTTGCGGCGCGCCCGGCGCAGGTGCTGCGCGCGCGCGACTGAGGCGGCGCCGGGGTCTGCCTCGGGTCCTGCCTCGGGGCGAGGCCCGGCGCCGCGGCCCGGGCGCGGGGCGGAGGCGACCGCCGCTCCGCGGAGGAGCAGGGTTTCGTCAGGGCTGTTGCGGGGGCGCCCCCGAGGTTTTGTCTTGAAACAGCGTGCCTGCGACCCGATATTCGCATGCAGAACGGGCCGCGCTTGGCGAGCATCGCCGGCGCACGCCTTTCGCAACGAAACGCAGCAACCCAAGGGTGCGCTCAATGTCCCAGTACGAGACCCTTCGCCAGACCGGCGCCCAGACGGCGGCCATCGACGAGGGCCTTCGCGCCTACATGAACCGCGTCTACGCGCTGATGGGCCTTGCCATGGTCATCACCGGCGGCGTGGCCTTCGCGATCGGCTCTTCGCCGTCGCTGCTTCAGATGATCTTCGGCACGCCGCTGAAATGGGTGGTGATGTTGGCGCCGCTCGCCGTCGTCTTCGGCATGGGCGCCATGGTCCACCGCATGTCCGCGGCCACGGCTCAGCTGGTGTTCTGGGCTTTCGCGGCGCTGATGGGCGCCTCGATCAGCTTCATCTTCGCGGTCTACACGGGCATCTCCATCGCCCAAACCTTCTTCGTGACGGCGATCGCCTTCGGCGCGCTCAGCCTCTACGGCTACACGACGAAGAAAGACCTCAGCGCCATGGGCACGTTCCTGATCATGGGCGTGGTCGGCCTGATCATCGCGTCGATCGTGAACATCTTCCTGGCCTCCTCGGCCCTGCAGTTCGCGATCTCGACGCTGGGCGTGCTGATCTTCGCGGGCCTGACGGCCTACGACACGCAGCAGATCAAGAACGAGTATCTGCAGATGGCCCAGATGGGTCCGGAGGGCGAGGCCTACATGTCCAAGGGCGCCATCATGGGCGCGCTGCGGCTGTATCTCGACTTCCTGAACATGTTCATGTTCCTGCTGCAGTTCCTCGGCAACCGCGAGTGATCCTCGCGACCGGCTGAAACGGCGAAGGGCCGGAGCGCAAGCTCCGGCCCTTTCGCTTTGCCGGCGCCGCGGCGCCCGGCCCCGGCCGAAGGCTGCCCCGGATCAAGTCCGGGGCGAGACGGCGCCGCCGGGCGCCCATCTAAAAAAGGCGCACGCCGAAGGCGTTCCGCTTGGTTCAAAAGCGCTCCACCCAGGGCCGCAGCTCGATCTCCCAGGCCCAGGACGAGCGGTCCTGGCAGAGGAAATGCCAGTAGCTTTCGGCGATGGCGTCGGGGGACAGGAACGCGTCCTCGACCGGCTCCGCCCCCGCGCGGTGGTGGCGGCCGTCCGGGCCGCGGATGGCGCCGTCGATCACGAAATGACCCACATGAAGGCCCTTGGGGTGCAGCTCCCGCGCCAGGGCCTGGGCGAGGCCGCGCATCGCGAACTTGCCCATGGCGAAGACCGAGGAATTGGCGAATCCCTTCACCCCGGCCGAGGCGCCGGTGAAGAGCAGCGCGCCATGGCCGGCCGGCTCCATCCGCAGAGCCGCCTCGCGCGCCGCGTAGAAGGCGCCGAGGCCGGTGATGGTCACGGCCTTGGTCACCGCCTCCGGATCCAGCGACGTGAGAGGGCCGCGCACCCGGGCCGACGGGTTGTAGACCAGCACGTCCGGCGCGCCCGCAGGCCCGTCGTCCAGCGCCGCGAAGAGCGCCGCGACAGACCCGGCGTCGCCCGCGTCGCAGGCATGGGCGGCGGCGCCCGTCTCTTCCGCAAGCGCGGCGAGCTTGTCGGGGTCGCGCGCCGCGAGGGTCACCGAAAGGCCCTTGGCCGCGAACAGCCGCGCGAGCGAGGCCGAGAGGCCCGCCCCCGCGCCGAGGATCAGGGCATGGCGGTAGGTCGGGGTCATGGCGTCGCCTCCGGGTCTGTCGGTCGTTGGGACGGGCGGGCCGCGAGGGCCCTGAAACGCGAAAGGGCGAGCCCCTCGGCCCGCCCTGATCGGATCGTGCGTCGCGAAAGGCTCAGATCACTTGATCTTGCCTTCCTTGTATTCGACGTGCTTGCGCGCGACCGGATCGTACTTCCGCACCGACATCTTGTCGGTCATCGTGCGGGAGTTCTTCTTGGTCACGTAGAAATGGCCCGTGCCCGCGGTGGAGTTCAGGCGGATCTTGATGGTCGTCGGCTTGGCCATGGCTCAGGGCTCCCGGCGCTTCGCGGCGCCCGAGCGCCTGCGGCATGTGAAACTTGGAAAACGGCAGATGCCCTCGGGACCGGGCGAAGTCAAGCCCGCGCGCGCAGCCGCCAGGCCATCAGCAGCAGATAGACGACCGACACGGCCGACATCGCATAAAGCACGCCGTCCGGCCGGACGAGGTCCATGGCGAGGCCGAAGCTCGACGGGCCGATCAGGGAGCCGACGCCGTAGGCGACCATCAGGGCGCCGGTGCCGCGCGCCAGCGCCTCGCCCGAGTAGCGGTTCGACAGCTCGGCCAGCGACACGGTGTAGAGCGCCACGGAAATGCCGCCGAAGATCAGCAGCGTCAGCGCCATGCGCGCCGGCGCCTCCACCGCCCCGAGGATCTGCATCGGCCCGATCACGCAGACCAGCGCGGCCAGCGCCAGCAGCCCCTTGCGGTTCACCCGATCCGCCGTCCATCCCATGGGAAGCTGCAGCACGGTGTTGCCCAGCGCGATCCAGAAGATCATGCCGATGGCCGCCGCCTCGGTCAGGCCGCGCGCCTCGCCCCAGGCGGGCAGCAGGGCGAAGCCGCCGAACTCCACCGCGCCGAAGAGCACGACCGCGAACATCACCGACGGGTCGGTGCGGAAGAAGCGGGCGGTCCCGGCGAGCGGCTGCGGCGGACCGCCCAGTCCCGTCGGCGCGTCGCGCCAGGCCCAGATCACTGGCGCGATGGAGAGCAGCGACAGGGCCGCCCCCGCCACGAACGGCCCCCATCCCTCGATGTCCATCAGCCACAGCACGCTGGGACCTGCCACGAAGCCCAGCGACAGGCACAGGCCGTAAAGGCCGATGAAGAAGCCGCGGCGCGCCGCGGGCGCGGCGGTCATGATCCACAGCTCCGACCCGAAGAAGGCCGCGGTGGCGGAGCCGCCCAGGACGAAGCGCAGCAGCGCCCAGGCCCAGACCGACTCGTAGGCCTTCAGCGCGATGAAGGCGGCGGCGCTGACCAGCGCGGCCAGCGTCAGGAGCGTCGGCAGCGAGATGCGCGACAGCGCCGCCGGCAGCAGCGGCGAGACCGTCAGCATCGCCACCGCCGGCGCGGCGTTGACCAGCCCGATCTGCCAGCCGCTCGCCCCCATGCGGCCCAGAAGCAGCGAGTAGAGCGGATAGGCCATGGACAGGCCGAAGCCCGCGACGGAGATCGTGGCGATGGCGGCGATCAGGCTGCGGCGCATCGCCGGCTCTTCGAGCCCGGCGAAGAGCGCCGCGTAAAGCCTAGAGCGCGTCGAAGAAGGAGCGGTCATCGTGGTGGTGGAAGAAGGGGGCCGGGCGGTCCGCCGGCGGGGCCTCGCCCGGGGCGGCGAGCTCGAGGATCTCCTCCACCTCGGCCAGCACCACCTCGGTGATGAGGGGCAGGTCCAGCTTGCGCGCCTCGGCCAGGGTCAGCCAGGTGAGGTGGCTCAGCTCGCCCGAGGCGCGGGCGAGATCGTCGGGATCGCCGGAAAGCGCCTCCGCCTCGGCCATGAAGAAGCGGGCGTCGAAGCGCTTGGGCCGATAGGGCGGCGTGATGGCGCGGAAGACGAAGGTCAGCCGGTCGGCGCAGGGCAGATGGCCGGAGGCGTAGAACTCCGCCCAGCCCTCGGGCGCCTCGGCGGCGAGGCCCGCGGCGGCCGCGTCGGGCCGGCCCAGGATCAGGCCGGTCTCCTCGAAGGTTTCGCGGACGGCGGCCATGGCGAGGGCGGGGCCGAGCCCTGAAAGCGCGGATTTCTCGAGCCGCGCGAGGCATTCGGGGCGCAGGGCCGGGCCGGCGCCGGGGCCGCCCGCGACGTCGCTGTCCGCGGGATCGAGGGCGCCGCCCGGGAAGACGAACTTGGAGGGCATGAAGCTGGCCCCGCGGCCGCGCTGTCCCATCAGCACGCGCGCCGGACCGGCGTCGCGGCGCACCAGCACCACGGTAGCGGCGTCGCGCGGGGCGGGCGCGTCGGCCGAGGACGGGCCGGCGGAAGAGGCGGGATCGGCGGTCATGGGCGGGGCTCCTTGCGCGATCCTTGATGGCGCGCGCGGGCCGGTCTGTCCAGCGGGACGGCGGGGCGCCGGGCCCGGCCGCGCCGCGGCGGGCGCGCCGGGCCGTCGACGCCTCAGTCCTCGGCGCTCCGATCGAAGCCGGCCATGCGCCGGGCCCATTGCAGGCCGACGATCATGCCCTTGACCCGCGGCAGCAGCAGCAGCGTGAGGGCGAGGGTCAGCGGCGGCCAGACCACCCAATGCACCCACATCGGCAGCGCCAGATCCCACGAGGCCAGCAGCGCGACGCCGATCACATGGCCGACGATCATGATCGTGACCCAGGCGGGCGCATCGTCGGCGCGATGACGCTCCAGCTCTTCGCCGCAGGTCAGGCAGCGCGGGCGCACCGCAAGATAGCCGCCGTAGAGCGGACCGCCGCCGCAGGCGGGACAGACCCCGCGCCAACCGCGCCGCAGGGCGCGGCCGAGGTCGCGCGGACGCCCGTCGTCGGGCGGCGGCCCGCTCGCGGCGGTCTCGCCTTCGATGTCGCTGGCATGTTTCATGCGCGCACGGTGGCCGGCCCGCGGCGCGCGCGCCATGGGACGCGTTGGCCTTGCGGCGCCGTGTCGCTTGCCTCGGCCGCCTTCGCCGCGTCGGGTTCGACGCGGCGCCGTCGGGCGGCGGATCGCGCCGCGTCGTTTTCGGCGACGGAATGGCCTGGGGGACGCGTGAAAGCTCCAGACGGTCGACGGGGCGCAGGCGCCCCACGGCCGGGCGGACGCCTCGCAGCGGCCCGTCGGACGCCGCCGCGCGGCCCGATGGACGCCTCGAATCGGCCGCGAAGCCCGAGCAGGACGGTCGCCGGGGGGCGCGAGCAGGAGATGAACGAGATGGGACTGGCTGATCCGAAAGTGGGCCGCGCGCTGCGGTCCTTCGCCCTGGCGCTGGGCGCCGTGACGGTCCTGGCCGATGCCGGCGCGGCGCGCGAGGGCGCCGATGGCGGGGCCGAGCGCGGCGGCCGCGGCGCGGCGATGTTCGAGCGGCTGGACGCGGACGGCGACGGCCGCGTCGTCGCCGAGGAGCTGCGCGCCGCCCAGGCGGAACGCTTCGCCCGCCTCGACCAGGATGCCGACGGCCGCGTGACCGAGGCCGAGCTGAACGTCGCGCGCGAGCAGCGCCGCGCGGAGCGGGCCGAGCGCCGGTCCGAGCGCTTCGACGCCGCCGATGCGGACGGCGACGGCGCCCTCGACGAGGCGGAGTTCGAGGCCGCGGGCGGCGAGCGCGCGCTGCGCCGGTTCCGCCGCCTCGACGCCGACGAGGACGGCCGCGTCACCCGCGACGAGCTGCAGGAGGCGCGCGGCAAGCGCGGCGGCCCGCCTCGCGCCGGACGGCTGCTGCGCCGCGCCGACGCCGATGGCGACGGCGCGCTCTCGGCCGAGGAGCATGCGGCGCTGGGCGAGCGGATGATGGCGCGGCTCGACCGCGACGGCGACGGCGCGCTGGACCGCGACGAGCTGCGCCGCGTCGGGCGCAAGCGGCCGTAAGGGCGCGGACGGACGAACGCCGAGGGCGCGGCGCGCATGGCC
>JBCBYE010000242.1:0-6434 GCA_039816075.1 Pseudomonadota bacterium
CGCCCTGCCTCCAAAACCCGTCTCTCTCAAAACGATCCAAATCAACGCGGGGTGGAGCAGCCCGGTAGCTCGTCAGGCTCATAACCTGAAGGTCGTAGGTTCAAATCCTACCCCCGCAACCACCTATTCCTATGACTTCTATAGAAACGCGAGGAATAGACGAAAGCGCACTCCCGTAACCATCTATTCCTACCACAGCCGCCTCATGCTCAGCCCGCAGCCGGAACCTGCGGCTCGCAACGGCTTCAGCCGCATCGAGCGCCACCACTCGCGTCGTCTCGCGGTCCCTCGCCTTGCGATCCTCGCCTGCGGCGACCGCAAGGATCCCGCGTGACCTGAGACCCGGTTCGCACCCGCGGGAGTCTAGAGTCCCCGGGTTGATGTCTGAGGTCAGGCGGCCTCCTGGGCAAGCCTGATCTTCTTCGCATATTCGGCTGGCGGCAGGTTGCCGAGTGCGGAATGGGGGCGGGTTCGGTTGTAGTCCTCCTGCCAGGCCGCGAGCGCGCGCCGAGCATGGGCGAGCGAGGAGAAAAGCGTCTCGTTTAGGAGTTCGTCCCTGAGCCGTCCGTTGAAGCTCTCCACGAAGGCGTTCTGCTGCGGTTTGCCCCCTTGCCGGCAGGCGATTGCAATGCAATCGCCGAGAGGGGCGCGATGCAGGGCCAGGCCACAGCGCGCTCCTGCGACCAGGCGAGAATGGCCATGCCGGCGAACTCCGTGCCGTTGTCGCAAACGCAGGTCATCGGTCGCCCGCGCCGGCCGATGATTGCGTCCAGCTCTCGGACCACGCGTCGGCCCGATAGGGAGGTGTCCGCGACCAACGCCAGGCAGTCTCGGGTGAAGTCGTCGACGACCGCCAGAACGCGGAACCGCCGCCCATCGGTGAAGGCGTCTGAGACGAAGTCCAGCGACCATCTCTGGTTCGGCCGGTCAGGGACCTGCAGCGGCCGCCGCGTTCCCAGGGCCCGCTTGCGGCCGCCGCGGCGCTTCACCTGCAGCTTTTCCTCGGCGTAGAGCCGCCGCAGCGTCTTGAGGTTCATCCGAACGCCCGGGCGCTCGAGCATGACGTGGACGCGTCGATAGCCGAAGCGCCGCCGCTCGGCCGCGATCTCACGGATCTTCGCGCGCAGCCCGGCGTCGTCGCCGCGGCGGCGGGCATATCGGATCGACGAACGATCCACCGCGAGAACGGCGCACGCCCGACGCTGGCTCGCCCCGTGCGTCTCGCAAAGATGCGCCACCGCCGCCCTCTTCGCATCGGGCGTCACCATTTTTTTGCAGCCACGTCCTTCAGCATCGCGTTGTCGAGCATCGCGTCCGCCAACAGCCGCTTCAGCCGGACGTTCTCGTCCTCCAGGGCCTTCAGCCGCCGGGCGTCGGACACTTCAAGGCCGCCGAACCGCGCCTTCCGCTTGCAGAACGTCGCAGAGCTGATCCCGTGCCGCCGGCAGACATCCGCCGTCGCCACGCCGCTCTCCTGCGCCTTCAGGATCGCGATGACCTGCTCCTCGCTGAACCTTGATCGCTTCATAGTCCATCTCCTTCGTCGTGAAGGACTCTACCTTCGAGCGGAGCGAAATCAGCGGCTCAGGTCAGGGGGCAATTTTGGACGCCGATCCCCCCGCTCAGGGGGTCAACATTCCACGCCGATCCACAGCGAGACGCGCGTCTTCCTACAAACGGTCGGAACAACGCTTGGTTCAAATGTGTTTTTCAGGCGCGACGGCGGTCCCTAGCGTCTCACGATCCGCAGCGCGCGAGGTCGAAGATGCTGGACGACACGTCGAAACCCGATCTCGCCTTCGCCGGCGTCCGACAACTCGCCGAGGCGTTCCGCGACGGGTCTGCGACGCCCGCCGACGCGGCCGAGGCGGCGTTCGCCCAAATCGACTCCCGCAACGGCGAGATCAACGCCTTCGCCTTCGTAGACAGGGATCGCGCGTTCGAGGCCGCGGCCCGCTCCGCCGAGCGATGGAAGGCGGGTCGGCCGCTCAGCGCCGTGGACGGCGTGCCGGCCACCGTCAAGGACGTGATGATGGTCGACGGTTGGGAGACGACCTTCGGCAGCCGCGTGCTCGGGTCGGGCCGACCTTCGGACTGGAGTTCGCCGGCCGTGGACCGGCTGCTGGAGGCCGGCGCGGTGCTGATCGGCCAGACCACCACGCCCGAGATCGGCTGGAAGGGCGTGACCGACAACACGCGTCACGGCGTCACCCGAAATCCCTGGAACGACGAAAAGACGCCGGGCGGATCCAGCGGCGGGGCCGGGGCCGCGGCGGCGATGGGCGCGGGCGTGCTTCATGTGGGTACGGATGGCGGCGGATCGATCCGGATCCCGGCCGCGTTCAGCGGCATCGTCGGGCACAAGCCCAGCTATGGCCGCGTGCCCGCCTATCCGGCCAGTCCTTACAGCACGCTGGCGCATGTGGGCCCGATGACGCGCAGCGTCGAGGATGCGGCGATCATGCTCTCGATCCTGGCGCGGCCCGACCTGCGCGACTGGCATGCCGGGCCCTATCCCGTGACCAAGTTCGAGGATGCGCTCGGCAGGTCGATCGCCGGGCGGCGCATCGCCTACTCGCCGGACCTCGGCTACGCGGACGTGCAGCCGGAGACGGCGAAAATGGTGCACGACGCCCTGCAGACCTTCCGGGACCTGGGCGCCCTCGTCCAGGAGGTCGCGCCACCGTTCGAGCCCCCCAGAAAGGCGCTGGAGGTGCTTTGGTTCGCCGGCATGGCCGCGCGCATCCGGCCTCTCGACGCCGCGCGGCGCGAGCTGCTGGACCCGGGTTTGCTGGCGCTGGCGCAGCGCGGCGAGAAGATCGACTTGGCCGACTACATGGCGGCGACGGCGGCGCGCGCCGAATTCGGCAGCCGGCTCAAGCGGTACTTCGCGGACTGGGATTTCCTCGTCACGCCGACGGTGCCCAGACCGGCCTTCGACGTGGACGCGCCCTCGCCGGACCGAACGCGCGGCGGGTGGTCCGACGACTGGATCCCTTTCACCTATCCGTTCAACCTCAGCCAGCAGCCCGCCTGCTCGGTGCCCTGCGGTCTGACCGGCGACGGGCTTCCGGTGGGCCTGCAGATCGTCGGCGCCATGCATGACGACGAGGGCGTCCTGCAGGCCGCTCACGCCTTCGAACAGGCGCGGCCGCGTCTGCGCTACCCGGACGAAGCGGTCGACTAGAGCGGCCATGACGCGTCGATCTCGATCCGCGACGCGATCGGCCCAACCGCGGGCGAACGAAAGGAAAGCTTATGCATGACGCGACATCGCCGTCGCCGTGGCAGGCCATCGACTCCGGCGTGATCCGCCATGCGGTCGCGCCTGAGGATCTGGGGACCGCCGCGATCTCGCCCGCCGGCCGGTTCGACGCCGGGTCCCATGCCAGCTTCACGCTCGTCTATACGGCCGGCCCCTACGGCATCGACGATTCAGGGAGCCTGCGGGTCTGCTTCCGCTTCGCCTCGGACCAGTCGAACCCCCAGTTCGACGACCCCGAGGGCGTGAACTACTGCACGGTCGAGGCGTCCAACGGCGCCGTCCTGCAGGTGCGCTGGGACCCCAAGGGCAACGTGCGTCCCTGGGACCGGACGCTGTGGATCAAGGTTGTGAAGGGATACCTGACCGAGGGCGACACGATCACCATCCACTTCGGCGTCACCGATCACGGCGGACCCGGGATGCGCCTGCAAACCTTCTGCGAGGACACGTTCGAGTTCCGCGTGCTGAGCGACCCCATCGCCACGTTCAACTTCCAGCCGCTGCCCGAGCAGCCGATCATCGAGATCGGACCGGGCGCGCCGGAGCGGTTCCTCGCGGTTCTGCCCACCAAACGCCGGCCGGGCGAGCCGTTCTCGCTCAAGATCAAGGGCGAGGATCGCTGGGGCAACCCGTCCGACCGCTGCGACGAAACCTTCGAGGTCGTGGCGGAGGGCGGGATCGAGGGGCTGCCGGAGCGCGTCGCGCTGCGCCCCGGCCCGCGGGCGTTCGAGTTCGAGGGCCTGCGGGTCGCGGCGCCGGGGCGTGCGTCCGTATCGCTCGTCGCGGCGGATGGCAAGATCGTCGCCGAGAGCAACCCGCTGATCATCGAGGAGGCCGAGACGGTGCACTTCTGGGCGGACCTGCACGGTCAGTCGGAGGAGACTATCGGGACCGGCAGCGCCGACCAGTACTTCGCCTTCGCCCGTGACCTCGCCTTTGTCGACGCCTGCGGCCACCAGGGCAACGATTTTCAGATCACGGACGCCTTCTGGGACGAGCTGAACCGCCTGACGGCGGCGCATGACGCGCCCGGCCGCTACGTCGCGCTGCCGGGCTACGAGTGGTCGGGCAACACCTCGCTGGGCGGCGACCGGAACGTCTATTTCCCGACGGAGGGGCGGATCATCCGCCGCTCCTCCCACGCGCTGATCGAGGGCGGGGACGCGGCGGGCACGGATGCGCGCACGGCGGCGAAACTGTTCGAGGACCTGGCGGAGGCCGGCGAGTGGGACGTGGTGATGTACGCCCATTGCGGCGGGCGCTACGCGGATATCGAGGTCGCCCATGACGGCCGGTTCGAGCGGTCGGTGGAGGTGCATTCGTCCTGGGGCACGTTCGAATGGCTGCTGCATGACGCGTTCCGTCTGGGCCACCGGGTGGGCGTGGTGGCCAACTCGGACGGGCACAAGGGGCGGCCGGGCGCGAGCTATCCGGGCGCGGGCAAGTTCGGCGCCATCGGCGGGCTGACCTGCTTTTCGTTGGACGCGCTGTCGCGCGAGACGCTGCTCGACGGCATGCGGCGACGGCGGCACTACGGCACCACCGGCGGCCCGGGCGGGCGCATGGTCATCGACGTCTCGGCGAGGTTCGACGCGCCAGGCACGGTCTTCGCCGACGATCCCGCCGTCTTCGAGGACGCCACGGGGCGGCCCTCGCGGCGGGCGGATATGGGCGACATCGTGCATCTGCCGGAGGGCGGCATGACCCTCGACGTCTCCATCGAGACGACCTCGCCCATCGAGCGCGTGGAGGTCTTCAACGGCCAGACGCTCGCCGCGGCTCTGCGCCCCTTCGAGTCGCAGGACCTCGGCGCCCGGCTGCGGGTGATATGGGAAGGCGCGGAGTATCGCGGTCGGTTTCGACAGGTGATTTGGGACGGCGGCGCGGAGGTGCCAGGCAACCGGATCGTCGAGGCGCATCCGGTCAATTTCCTCAACCGCGACAAGATTCTGCGCCGAGACGGCGACGCCCTTGAGTGGCAGGCGTTGACCACAGGCAACTTCGGCGGCGTGGACATCCGGCTCGCCGACGCCGAGGCCGGGCGGCTGAAGGTGGATACCCCCCTCGTCAAGTTCGACGTCGCCATCGCGGACATCGGCGACGAGGACCTGCTTTTCGATGCGTCCGACCGCTTGCCGCGCTTCGTGCGAGCCTTCCGCTTGCCGGACGCGCTGACCTGCCGCTCCTTCAACGCGTCGATTCCGATCGAGCTGCTAGGGTCGGGGGATAACCCCATTTACCTCCGCCTGACGCAGGAGGATGGCACGAGAGCTTGGACCAGTCCGATTTACGTATTCCGCTAAGATGGCGCGCATCCGGTCCGGCCGCGCGCCGAGCGAAGAAGAACCAAGGGAGGCGAACATGGGCGACAAGACCATGTCGCGCGGCGCGGTGCGCCCGTCCGACGATCCGACGCGAGGGCGGCAGGAGCATTCCTACGCGCCTCTCGCAGGGCTCTCGCATGTCGCAGGCCCGCCGGATCCGGATCTCTCTCACCAGACGCTCCCGCAGTTCCTGGCGGAGACGGTCGCGCGGCATGGCGACAGGCCGGCGATGGTGGCGCCGCATCAAGGCGTGCGCCGCAGCTACGACGAGCTCTCCGCGGATGTGGAGCGGCTCGCCGCCGGGCTGCTGTCGCTCGGGCTGGGCAAGCGCGATCGCCTCGGGATCTGGGCCCCCAATTGCTATGAGTGGGTGCTGACGCAGCTCGCCACGGCGCGGCTCGGCGTGATCCTGGTCAACATCAATCCGGCCTACCGCACGTCCGAGGTCGAGTACGCGCTCAACAAGTCGGGATGCGTCGCGCTTGTGATGGCCGAACGCTTCAAGACATCGGACTATGTCGGCATGATCCAGGAGCTGGCGCCGGAGGCGGCGCTGGCGGCGCCGGGCGCCCTGCAGGCGCGGCGCCTGCCGCATCTGCGCTGGCTCGTGACGATCGGAGAAGCGCAGACGCCCGGCATGCTGCGCGTCTCGGACGTGCAGGCCGCCGCGACCGAGGCGTTTCTGTCGCGCCTGCCGGGGATCAGCGACGCACTCTCGCCCGACGACGCGATCAACATCCAGTTCACGTCGGGCACGACCGGCGCGCCCAAGGGCGCGACGCTGAGCCACCGCAACATTCTCAATAACTCGCGCTTCGTCACCGTCCGGATCGAGCTTACCGAAG
>JBCBYE010000252.1:0-6301 GCA_039816075.1 Pseudomonadota bacterium
CCGACGCCCCCTTCGGCTTCATCGATGGCGGCGCGCATCTGCGCGTCTTCGACTGGGACGCGGCCACGGGCCTGACGGTCAAGACCGTGCCCGTCGGCCTGCAGGACGGGCCGCACCCGTTCGAAACCGACCCGAACGCCGACTTCGACGCGACCCCCCGCGCCTGAGGCGCCGCCGGGCGACGGCGAAGACCCCGCTCGCCCGAGCCGGCGATGCGCGCGTCCGACGACGCTCCCGCGCCGCCGATCCTTCCGCGGTCCAGAACCCTGGCCGATCGCGCCGGCGCCGAACGCTCCCCGCCCGCCGAACCCGCCGCTCAGTCCTCGTAGGTCGGCGGCGCCGGCGGCGGCGCGCCGCCCCAGGGGGCCACCACGACGGCGGAGATCGAGTTCTTGGGCGAGCCGTCCACCAGCTTGTCCGAGTAGCTGAGATAGATCAGCGTGTTGCGCGCGGGATCGTAGAACCGCACCACCTGCAGCGCCTTGAAGACCAGCGAGGTGCGCTGCCGGAACACCTCCTCGCCCGCCTCCAAGGGTTCGGGAAAGGCGATGGGTCCGATCTGCCGGCAGGCGATGGAGGCGTCGGACGTGTCCTCGGCCAGCCCCAGCGACCCGCTGATCCCGCCGGTCTTGGCGCGGCTGACGAAGCAGGCGACGCCGGGCACCTTGGGATCGTCGAAGGCCTCCACCACGATCTTGTGGTTGGCGCCCAGCAGCTTGAAGGCGGTGTCGACCTCGCCCACCGGATCGGCCGCCGCCGGCGCCCCCAGCAGCCACGCGGCGCCCAGCGCGAACGCGGCCGACCGCCTCAAGACCCCGCCTCCGCCGCCGCCGCGCGCAGCCCCAGCTCGGTGGTCAGGGCGGCGTAGAAGCTCAGCGAGGCGATCAGGACGAAGCCATGCCAGATCGCGTTGTGAAACCGAAGCCGCTCCGCGAGGAAGAACCCGACGCCCACGGTGTAGAGGACCCCCCCCGCCATCGCGAGGATCAGCGTCGGGCCGGCCAGCGGCCGCGCGCCCTCGCCCGGCCACAGCAGCGCCAGGCCCGCCCAGCCCAGCGCCAGGTAGAGCGGCAGCCCGATGCGCCGCAGCAGGCGCGGAAAGAACAGCTTGCCCGTCGCCCCGCCCAGCGCCGCAGCCCAGACGGAGCCCAGCACCCAGCCCGCCTGCCCTGGCCCCATCAGCAGCGCGAAGGGCGTCTGCGTGGCGGCGATCTTGAGGTAGATGCAGGCGTGGTCGATCCGGCGCAGCGCCTCTTCCCACGCCTCGGACGCCTGGATCATGTTGTAGGCGGCCGAGGCGCCCAGCATCGCCAGCAGCGCGGCGCCGTAAAGGCCAATGCCCGCCACCACCTCGCCGCGCCCGTCGAGAAAGGCGGCCAGAAGCACCAGCGCCGGCACGCTCATCAGCGCCAGCGCCAGACCCGTCCAATGCACCGCGGCGTCGGCGATCCGCTCCGCCCGGTCATAGGCCAGACGGCGGCCTGCCGGCGCGCGGGCGCGCGTCGCGACGGTGGCGGGCGGGGCGGCGGGCGGGGCGGCGGGCGATCGCGGCATTCCGGCTCCTGCAACGGCGGCGCGAAAGGGGGCGGCGCGGCGCCAGCGTTCCACCGCGGCGGGATTCGGGCAAGCGAAGCGTTAGCCATGTCCTCCGCCGCCCCTTCGCGCCCCGTTAACCCGCGGCGGTCAGCTTGGCCCCCGGGGCGGAAAGGCGGGGGCCTTTTCGCGTGGGATGCGCTTGGGACATCGACATCGAGGGGACCGTCATGAAGCCGACCATCGTCGCGGCGCTCGCCGCCGTCTGCATCGCCGCCGGGGGCGCCGCGCCGTCGCAGGCGGCGTCGATCAACCCGGTGAACCTGCTGGCCAACGGCGATTTCGAGATCGTGGACGGCCGCATCGGTCTGGTGAAGGGCGCGCCGCTGGACGGGCTGGCGGCAGGGCGCCGGTCCTCCTGGGACGTGTTCTCGGCCCTTCCGGGAGGGCTGAGCGATGCCTGGCGCACGCTGTTCGGCGGCGGCATCGAGGTGCAGACCAACCCCACGCTGGGCGGCATCGATTCCCTGCCCGGCTTCGGCGGCGCCGGCTTTCGCTATGTGGAGCTCGACAGTCATGGCGGCCGCGACACCAACAGCGGCATGTTCCAGACCGTGGATCTCTTGCCCGGCCGCTACGAGCTGAGCTTCTGGTACAGCCCGCGCACCCAGGACGCCGCGCGCGACGACAACTTGATCGAGTGGAGCGTCGAGGGCGTGGACGCGCTGACCCTTGCGCAGGGCGTCGTGTCGGGCCCGGGCGGACCGCAGGCGACGCAGCAGGGATCGTGGACCCAGATGCGCATGGCCTTCGACGTGCTGCAGCGCGGGCCGACCACCGTCGCCTTCGCGGCGGGCGGGCGCGACAACGCCCACGGCGGCCTGCTGGACAACATCCGCCTGACGCCCCTGGCGCTGTTCGGCGGACGCGATGGCGCGGGCGCCTCGGACGTGCCGCTGCCCGCGGCGGCGGGGCTGCTGGCGGCGGGCCTGGGCGGCCTCGTCCTGCTGCGTCGACGGCGCCGGGCGAGCGCCGGGCGGGGCGCTTCGGACGACGTCTGACGCGTCGCCGCGCGTTTCGCCCCGCAGACGATGCAGGATTGACGAACCGTTCATCTTTCAGTAAGGCTGCGTGATCAGACGCTGCAAAATGGGGGTCGGTCATGACATTGTTCATGCGACTGACGGGTGCGTGCGGCGTGGCGTTCTTCGGGATGATTTCTCCCGCTTTTGCGATCACATTGGGGGCGAACGAGGTCGTCAACGGCAGTTTCGAGGCCGACGACGCCTCTCAGTTCGGCCTCGTCAACACGTCCCAGACGCTCACCGCGGGCTCGCTCGCGGGCACGAACGGCAACTCGTGGGACGTCTTCGCGGCGCTTCCCGGCTGGACCCGCGGGTCCGGCGACGCGGGGATCGAGATTCAGACCAACGGCACGCTCAACTCGATCGATGCCGACGACGGCAACCGCTATGTGGAGCTCGACAGCCACGACAACGGCGGCTCGGTCGGCTCGAACAGCAGCATGTCGCAGGTCATCTCTGGGCTGGCGACGGGAACGTATCAGTTCAGCTTCTCCTACAGCCCGCGCAACAACAACGTGAACGACAACGGCATAGACTACAGCGTCACGCCCGACGGGCCGGACACGAGCATCGCCGGGCCGTCGACCGTGGCGCCGGTCAGCTCGGTCGGAAGCTGGACGCGCGTGATCCACACCTTCGATCTGCTCTCCAGCGACACGGTCACGGTCAGCTTCGCCGCGACCGGGCTCGACAACACGCTGGGCGGGTTCATCGACGACGTGGCCCTGCAGCGGGTGATCGCCACGCCGCTTCCCGCCGCGGTCCTGCTCTTCGCCTCCGCCTTCGGCATCGCCGGCGCGGTGCGACGCTTCAAGCTCGCCTGACCGCCCAGGCGCTTGCCGCAACGTCGAAGGCCCCGCCCATCCGGCGGGGCCTTTTTCGTTGGGCCCGCCGCGCAGCCCGGGCCCGCGCGTCGCGCCGCCCAGCCTAACGCCCACGCTCAACCTCAAGGCCGCGACTCTCCCCCGCGTCGCCGCCCGTCGCGCCGGTCCTTCGCCCCAAACGGAAAAGGCCCGCCGGAACCGGCGGGCCTTGTCGTCTCATCGCGGCGCGCGGCGCCTACTGGTCGAGGAAGCTGCGCAGCTTGCGCGACCGGCTGGGGTGCTTGAGCTTGCGCAGCGCCTTCGCCTCGATCTGGCGGATGCGTTCGCGCGTGACCGAGAACTGCTGCCCGACCTCCTCCAACGTGTGATCGGTGTTCATGCCGATGCCGAAGCGCATGCGCAGCACGCGTTCCTCGCGCGGCGTGAGCGAGGCGAGCACGCGGGTCGTGGTGTCCTTGAGGTTCGACTGGATCGCCGAATCCAGGGGCAGGACCGCGTTCTTGTCCTCGATGAAATCGCCGAGCTGGCTGTCCTCCTCGTCGCCTATGGGCGTTTCGAGGGAGATCGGCTCCTTGGCGATCTTCATCACCTTGCGGACTTTTTCGAGCGGCATCTGAAGCTTGGCCGCCAGCTCCTCCGGCGTCGGCTCGCGCCCGATCTCATGCAGCATCTGGCGGCCGGTGCGCACCAGCTTGTTGATCGTCTCGATCATGTGCACCGGGATGCGGATGGTGCGCGCCTGATCGGCGATGGAGCGGGTGATGGCCTGGCGGATCCACCACGTCGCGTAGGTGGAGAACTTGTAGCCGCGCCGATACTCGAACTTGTCCACGGCCTTCATCAGACCGATATTGCCTTCCTGAATGAGATCAAGGAACTGCAGACCGCGGTTCGTGTACTTCTTGGCGATGGATATGACCAGGCGCAGGTTCGCCTCCACCATCTCCTTCTTGGCCTGCCGGGCCTCTTTCTCGCCCTTCTGCACCGTGTGGACGATGCGGCGGAACTCGCCGATGTCGACGCCGGTATGGCGGCCGATGTCGCCGATCTCGCCGCGCAGCGCCTCGACCTTGGGGCCGTAGCGCTCGGTGAACGTCGCCCAGCCCTTGCCCTTCAGCCCCGCCACGCGGCCGAGCCAGTCGGGGTCGAGCTCCGAGCCCATGTATTCCTCGCGGAACGCGCGGCGGTCGACTTTGGCCTGGTCGGCCAGCTTGGCAAGCCCGCTTTCCAGCGTGATGAGCCGGCGATTGAGGCCGTAAAGCTGATCGACCAGCGCCTCGATGCGGTTGTTGTGAAAGTGCAGCTCGTTCACGAGCAGCACGATCTCCGCCCGCAGACGCTGATACTCCAGCTCCTCGGAGGCGCTGAACGTCTTCGAGGTGCTCAGCGCCGCGCCGATGCGGCTCGACTGCATGTCGCGCAGGCGCAGATAATCCTCGGCGATGCGGTCCAGCTTGGCCAGGACGTCGGGCTTGAGCGCGGCTTCCATGGCGGCGAGCGACAGGTTCGCCTGCTCGTCCTCTTCCTCGCCGTCGTCCGCGTCCGGCTTGGTCTCGCCGCCCTCGGCGTCGCCCTCGCCGTCGGCCTTCGCCTCGACGCCCTCGCCCTCGGCCGTCTTGGTCTCTCCCCCGTCGACGACCTCGGCCTCCTCGTCCTCCTCGCCATCGTCGAGGGAGGCGCCGAAGGTGGTCTCCAGATCGATCACGTCGCGCAGCATGATCTTCTCTTCGAGAAGCTCGTCGCGCCAGATCGTGATGGCCTGAAAGGTCAGAGGGCTTTCGCACAGGCCCGAGATCATCGTGCCGCGGCCTGCCTCGATGCGCTTGGCGATGGCGATCTCGCCCTCGCGGCTCAGCAGCTCGACCGATCCCATTTCGCGCAGATACATGCGCACCGGATCGTCCGTGCGGTCCAGCGCCTCGGACGTGGTCTGGACGGCGACGACCTCTTTGGATTCCTCGGGCTTCTCGGCGTCCTCGGCCTCGCCCTCTTCCGCCTCGACGACGTTCACGCCCATCTCGGACAGGAGCGCCATGACGTCTTCGATCTGTTCGGAGGAGACCTGATCCGGGGGCAGAACCCGGTTCAGCTCGTCATAGGTGATGTAGCCCTTCGCCTTGCCGGCGGCGATCATCTTCTTGACCGCCGCCTGGCTCATGTCGAGCATCGGGCCAGCGACCTCGGCGTCTTCGCCGTCCTTCTGGTCGTCGATATCCTTGGCGGCCATTCAAATCCTCCAGCGGCAGCGGCGACGGTCGGGCCTGCCCGACCGGGCGCGCCCCCGCGCAGCCCTCGAGTGCCGATTTGCCACGATATAGGTGATTCGCGTTTCGAATCACCCCCGATTCGCTCAGTTCTTTCGACGCGCCTTCCTGACCCAGGGCTGGTCTTCGATGAAAGCCCTAAGGGTGCGGCTCAGCGCGTCATCCCCCTCATCGACGTCCGTACCGTCGTCGCGGCCGCGGGATCCGGCCCCGTCGCGACGTCGGCTGATGTAGTCCAACCGCGCCGCGATTTCATCGGCGGTCTCCAATGAAATCTCCTCGACCGCCGCCGCGCCCTCTTCGCGCGCCGCCAGGGCGACGGAGCAGCGGTCGATCAGATCGGCGAATTCCACCTCCACCCGGCCCCGCGGCGCCCCGGGGCCC
The DNA here is from genome assembly GCA_039816075.1 of Pseudomonadota bacterium. Taxonomy (GTDB): domain Bacteria; phylum Pseudomonadota; class Alphaproteobacteria; order Rhodobacterales; family Rhodobacteraceae; genus Albimonas. The sequence goes on from JBCBYE010000252.1 coordinate 6,091, forward strand.
AGGGCGGCGGTCAGCGACAGGCGCTCGGTCCGCAGAAACGGTTCGGGATCGGCGCCCAGCGCCTCCGTCAACGCCGCGCGCAGGGCGCCGCAGGGGTCGCCGACGTCGAGGCAGTCGGGCAGCGCGTCCAGCAGCCGGTCGCGCAGGCGCGAAAGATCGGCGTTCAGGAAGGTCAGCGCGCGTAGGGCGTCCTCGTGATGTTCGGCCGTCG
>JBCBYE010000154.1:0-8212 GCA_039816075.1 Pseudomonadota bacterium
CCCGCGGTTTCCACGTTGTCGTCAGTGAAGATGAAGGCTGGCGTATTGAGGGTGCCGACGGGCTCTTCGCCGCAGAGAAGGCGCATATTGGCGTCGGTTCCGGCCATGCCGACCCAGCCGAGGCTTTCGCCCACATTCATCTCGACGATGTCGCCATCGCGCATCATGTCGAGCACGAAGGGCGTGCCGTTGTAGGAGACGATCTTGGCGTCGGACCCGGCGATCTGGATCGCCGGCACGATGAACTGGCTCATCGAGTCATAGACCGGCAGCACGTAGTTGATGCTGGGATCCGCCAGCAGCGCGGCCTGGACCGAAGGCTGGATCTTGGTCGCCCACTCCGTCACCGGGGTGTTGATGTACTGCGTCCTGCAGTCCGGGCAGTTCGCCTCGAGGTAGCCGATGATGGCGTCGCGCAGGGGCGCGGTCGGCGTGATCTCGTCGGGGCCGAGCACCACGGCGTTCACCTTGCCCTCGGTCTGCACCATGGCCCAGGCGGCGATGATCTCGCCGACCGTGACGTAATCGGTGTTCGCGGCGCCGTCCATGAATTCGGGCGTGGTCTGGGTCGTCGCGTCCCAGTTATGGGTGGCGGTGACCTTCACGCCGGCCGCCTGCGCTTCGCTGATCTGGGGGACCAGGAATTCCGGCGGCAGGCCGCCCTGCAGGTCGATCAGATCGAACCCCTCGGCCACGGCGGTGTTGATGCCGCCGATCCACTGGGCGGGATCCATCTGCGTCTCCCACGAGCGCAGCTCGAACCCGACCAGCTCCGCCGCCTCGATCATGCCGGCGGAGATCGTGGCGTTGAACGGGTTGGCGTTGGTCAGCGGGATCACGAACATCTTCTTGTCCGCCATGCACTGCGCGGCGTCGAAGGGTTCGCCGGGCGCCGACCATTCGGGCAGCTGCGAGTACTGCTCGATCAGCGCCTTGGCGGCGTCCATGTCGGCCGCGGCGGGGCCGGCCAGGGCGGCGGTGGCCGCGGCGATCATCAGCTTTTTCATGGGGTTCGCTCTCCTGCTGGGGTCTTGACCTGGTCGAGCCAGGCGATCGCGTCGTCGGTGGTCACGAGGTCCGCGTATTTGGCGGACATGTCGAAGAGGTTGGCGTCATGCACCTCGGGCGCCCGGTCGCCCACCGCGTCCTCGACCACCAGGGTGATGAAGCCGTTGGACATGGCGCCCAGGCAGCTGGCGCGCACGCAGCCGGAGGTGGAGAGGCCGGTCAGAAGGATCGTGTCGACGCCCATCGAGGTGAGCGTCGCCGCCAGCGAAGTGCCGTGGAAGGCGCAGGGATACTGCTTGGTGATCATCGGCTCGTCGGGGCGCGGGTCGAGCCCCTCGACGATGTCGCCCAGGGGGTTGCCCCGCTCGAACACCCGCAGCGCCGGGGTCTTGCGGAAGAAGACGCCGCCGTCCGCGCCGCCGGGCAGATAGCGCACCTCGGTCCACAGCACCGGCACGTCGCGCGCCCGCGCAGCCTCGACCAGACGCTTGGCGTTGTCGCGGGCGATCACCGCCCCCTCGCCCGCATAAAGGGGCGAGTTTTCGACATAGTAGGCGGAGGCGAAATCCACCAGCAGCAGGGCCGGCCTGCCGCCCCAGTCCTGCCGGGCGTGGTAGCCGGCCCTGGCGTAGCTGTCGTCCAGCGCGGTCATGGGCGGCTCACTCCGCGGCCTGCATGAAGCTGAAGAATTCCGGGTCCTTGGGCGCATCGAAACCGGTTTCGGCCTTGCAGCGGCGCTTGAGCTCTTCGAGCGAGCTGAAGCCGCGATCGAAGAGCTGCGTGTCGCCGCGGCGGGCCGACATGTCGGAGCGCAGGCGCTGCGTGGCGACCTCGTCCACCCGGCCGCCGGAGATCACGACGCCGTAGCGCTTGGCGCCCTCCACCGTCACCAGTCCGCGCTGCACGTCCGCCAGCACCAGGGCCGCGTCGCGCTTGAACGGATCGCCCCAGCCGCCGCCGCCCCAGGTGTTGAAGTGGAGAATATCGCCCGGCTTGACCGCGATGCGGTCGCATTTGGAGGGGATGTTCTCCTCGGTTCCGTCCGCGCGCACGAGCCGCTTGGTGGAGCGCATGCCCGGCTCTCCGCCGTTGACGCCCCAGGGGTAGGTCAGCCAGCGGTCGTCGTGGATGGAGATCTCGCCCGCCTCCAGCATCTCGTAGGCGATGGTGATGCCGTTGCCGCCGCGATGCAGGCCCGCGCCGCCGCTGTCGGGGATGGTGGCGTAGGTGCGGATGCGCAGGGGAAAGTAGGCCTCGAGGAACTCGTTGGGCACGTTGGTGAAGGCGGGCCACATGGAGTGGCCGTCGGGGCCGTCGCCCGCGGGGCGGCCGGGCACGCCGCCGAAGCCGATCTGGAAGAGCTGATACCACTCGCCCGTCTTGTCGAAGCCCGAATACATGAAGTGCGGGCTGTCGGAGAAGCCGGCGGCGTTGAGCGCGTCGGGGGCGCCCTGGCCGAGGAGGCCGCCCATCAGGTCGAAGATGCGGCCGAGCATGTGGGTGCGGCAGGAGAGGGCGGCGGGCTTTTTCGGCTTGAGGATGCAGCCCGGGGGGATCTTGACCTCCACCAGATCGTAGAAGCCGTCGTTGAAGAGGATCTGCGGGTCGAACAGGTTGATCGTGAAGGCCCCGAAGAACATCTTGAACATTTCTTCGTTGAGCAGGAAGTTGATCGAACTCAGCGACTGCGGGTCGCAGTCCGAGAAGTCGAAGATCGCCACCTCGCCTTCACGGTGCAGCTTGCAGGCGATCTTGAACGGGCCGTTGCCCTGGCCGTCGTCGTCGATCCAGTCCTCGAAATGGCTCGGCTGCTCGGGGATGATCATCTGGATGATCGCGCCCATGGCCGCCTTGTTGCGGTCGAGCATGTCCTGCATGGCCGAGATGTAGGTGTCGACGCCGAAGCGGTCGATGTTCTCGCGCACGCGGCGCTCGGCCAGGCGCAGGCCCGCCATGATCGCGAAGAAGTCGGAGCGGTTCCACTCCGGCATTCGGGTGTTGGCGAGCAGGATGTTGAAGAGTTCGGATTGCAGTTCGCCGCCCCGATAGATCTTCGACGGGGGGATAATCAGCCCCTCTTCGTAGATCATCTTGGCGTCGGTGGGCAGCGAGCCGGGGACCTTGCCGCCCACATCGGTCATATGGCCGAACATGGCGGCCCAGGAGACGAGCCGCCCCTCGTGGAAGATCGGCATCATCAGCAGCCAGTCGTTGAGGTGGCTGACGGCGCCGCCGCAGGAATAGGGGTCGTTGGTGAGGAAGACGTCGCCCTCCTCGATCGTGCCCTCATAGCCCTGCATGAAGCCGTAGAGGAAGCTGCCGAACTGGCCGACGACCATCTTGCCGTCCTGATTGGCGATCATCGGGAAGGCGTCGTGCTGTTCGCGGATGCCAGGGGACATGGCGGTGCGGAAGAGGACGGCGTCCATTTCGGCGCGGGCGTTGCGCAGGGCGTTCTCGACGATGTCGAGGGTGATCGGGTCCACCGCGACGCGGTTGAACGGGGCGGGGCGGGTTTCGATGACTTGAGCGGGCATGTGTCCCTCCCTCAGCGCGCGTTTTCGTGGCCGACGGGCCAGATCAGGATGTTGCCGACCTTGTCGATGACGCCGACATGGCCGGGCAGGATCAGCGAGGTGCTGTCCATCTCGGTGACGATGGCGGGGCCGGAGACGCGGTCGCCCGGCTTGAGCCTGGCGCGGTCGTAGAGCTTGGCCTCGTGCCAGGCGCCGTCGGCGTAGACGCGGGTGTCCTGGATCACGGCGGCGGAGACGTCGCCGGCGCCGGCCTCGAACACCGGTTCGATGAAGGGCTTTTCGCCGCCCTGCACCACGGCGCGCAGGCCGACCAGCTCATGCTCCGCATCGAGGGCGAAGGTGAACAGCTTCTCGTGCTCGGCATCGAAGCGGGCGGCGACGCCGGCGACGCCGGTTCTGGCGAAGTCGGCGGGCGAGACGTCGACGGTCAGCTTCATGCCCTGGCCGTGATAGCGGATGTCGATCTGGTAGATCGCCTCCTGCTCGGCCTCGCTAACGCCTTCGGAGGCGAGGTCGGCCGCGGCCTCGGCGGCCAGCTTCTCCAGCATCCCGCGGATCTCGGCGTCGGTGGTGGCGGAGGTGCGGGTGACGAAGGTCTGGGAGGCTTCGTTGCGCAGGCGGGTCGTGGCGTCGCCATAGGCGCAGAGCACGCCGGGGCCGGGGGGCACGATGGCGGGCCAGGAATTGATGAGTTTTGCCAGCGCGTTGGCGTGGAGGGGGCCGGCGCCGCCGAAGCCGATCAGGGCGAAGTCGCGGGGGTCGTAGCCCTGCTCGACCGAGACCAGGCGCAGCGCGCCGCACATGTTCTCGTTGACGATGGCGATGACGCCCTCGGCCGCGTCCTCCACCGACTTGCCCAGGGGGCCGGCGATGGTCTCCATCGCCTTCACCGCCAGGTCGCGCCGGATGGTCATGTCGCCGCCCAGCTTGGCGTCGCCGGGCAGGTAGCCGAGGACGACGTTGGCGTCGGTGACGGTGGGGGCCTCGCCGCCCTTGTCGTAGGCCGCGGGGCCCGGCACGGCGCCGGCCGATTGCGGGCCGACGCGCAGGGCCTTGGTGAGTTCGGGCACATAGGCGATGGAGCCGCCGCCGGCCCCGACGGTCCGCACGTCGATGGAGGGGGCGCGCACGGTGACGTCCGCCACGCGGGTCTCGCGCCGGGTGCGCGCCACGCCGCCCTCGATCAGCGCCACGTCGGTCGAGGTGCCGCCCATGTCGAAGGTCAGCAGGTTGCCGAAGCCGGCGTTCTTGGCGATCCAGAGCGCGCCGGAGACGCCCCCGGCGGGGCCGGACATCAGCAGGTTGACCGGCACGTCCATGGCCATCTGCGCCGACGACAGCCCGCCGTCGGAGCGCAGGATCTGCAGGTTCACGTCGCCCATGCGGGCCTTCAGCTCCCGCTCCAGGTTCTCCACATAGCGGCTGACGACGGGTCGCACGTAGGAGTTCACGACGCAGGTTTCGGTGCGCTCGTACTCGTACATCTCCGGCATGATCGAGGCGCCGGTGCTGACGGGGATGCCGGGCAGCACGTCGCGCGCGATCTCGGCGATGCGGCGTTCGTGCATGTCGTTCACGTAGCCGTTGAAGAGGGAGATCGTCAGCGCCTCGATGCGGCCCTTCAGCGTCTCCAACTCCGCCCGCATGGCGGTCTCGTTCAGCGGCGCCAGCACCTCGCCCGAGGCGGCCATGCGCTCGTCCGCCTCGATGGTCAGCTCCAGCGGCGCCAGCGGCAGCGACTTGTTCCAGATCACCCAGCCGCCGAGGCCGCCGGGCACGTAGGACCGCGCGATCTGCAGCGTGTCCTTGTAGCCCTTGGTGGTCACCAGCCCGACCGTGGCGCCCGACGACGTCAGCACCGTGTTGGTGGCGACCGTGGTGCCGTGCATCACCTCGGCGATGTCGCCGGGGGCGATGCCGGCGGTGGCGCAGATCTTCTCGATGCCATTGAGCACGCCGATGGAGCTGTCCTGCGGCGTCGAGGGCACCTTGGCGGTGAACGTGCGCCCGCGCGCCTCGTCGAGCAGCAGCAGATCGGTGAAGGTGCCGCCCACGTCGACGCCCAGGCGCAGGCCGCCGGCGCCGGCGCGGCGCATCGGGGACGGCGCGGCCTTGGCCCCCGCGGCCGCCAAGGCCCGGGGCGCGCCCGTGCCCTCCATGCGCGCGAGGCGCGCCTCGATCTCGGCCAGCCGCGCCTCGTAGGTGCGGATCAGGTCCTCGGTGTCGCTCATGGCGCGGCTCCCTGGTCTTGGTCGTGTCGTGTCATTCAAGGCCCCCGCGGCGGCCCAGCACGCGGGCGATCAGACTGCGGCGCGGCGCGGGCGGCGCGGCGTCGCCGACCCGCTTGGTCGCGGCGTCGAGCGCATGTTCGGACAGCGAGAACAGCTTGTTCACCATACCCGCCTGGGCGTCGACGACGCCGGTCGCCTCGTGCAGATCCTCCGCGAGGCGGGCGTTCTCCGCCTCCAGCCGCGCGGCGGCGTCGGTGGCGCGGCCCAGCAGGGACGCGGCGCGGGCGGCCTCGGCCCGCGCGGCCTCCAGATCCGTCGTCGCCCTCTCCAACAGGCCCATGGCCCGGTCGGCCGCGGACCGCAGCCCGGCGACGCGCGCGTCCGCCGCGGCCTCCGCACGGGCGGAGGCGCCGTCCGCCAGATCCACCGCCTTGCCCACGAGCGCGGCGAGGCGGGCGCCCTCGCGGCGGCTCTCCTCCAGCGCCGCGGCGGTCTCTTCGAGCAGCGCCAAGGCCCGATCCGCGGCGGGATCGGCCCGACCGTCCATCGCCGACGCAAGATCGAGCGAGCGGTCCAGCAGCCCGGCCAGCCGGGCGCTCTCCGCCTGGCTCCGCTCCAACGCCGCCGCGGCCGTTTCCAGGGCATCCTGCTGACGGCCGGCCAGATCGGCGAAGCGGGCGACGGTGTCGGTCCGATCCGACACCTCCCGCTGCAGCTCTTCGATCTCGTCGAACAGCGCGCCGATCAGCGAGGCAGGCTCCGCCGTGACGCCCGAAACCGCGCCGCGCACGTCCTGGGGCGCAGCGGAAAGGTCCACGCGCACGCGCCCCTCGTTGTCCTTGCGCGACGGCAGCACGCCCTTGGCCACGGCCTCGCGCAGCTTCAGGCGCGACACGCCCAGCCGTTCCGCCGCCGCCGACAGCGGCAGCCAGTCCGACCGCTCCGCCGGATCCACCGCGCGCCCCTCGCCCCCGGTCCGCGCCGTCAGACGATGCCGCGGGCGGCGTAGTCGGCGAGGGTCTCCGCCTCCAGGCCCAGCAGCTCGCTCAGCACCTCGTCGTTGTGCTCGCCCAGGGCCGGCCCCACATGGCGCACGGCGCCCGGCGTGCGGCTGAGGCGCGGGGCGACGTTCTGCATCTTCATCGGCCCGAAATCGGGATGCGGCACCTCGGTGATCGCCTCGCGCGCCTTGAAGTGCTCGTCATGCATCATGTCCTCGGCCGTGTAGATCAGGCCGGCGGGCACGCCGTGCTCGTCCATCAGGGCCTGGAGGGGTTCCAGGTCGATGGTCCTGGTCCACTCGTTGATGAGGGCGTCCAGCTCCTCCTGCACCGCGCCGCGGGCGCCGTGGGTGGCGTAGCGCGGATCCTCGGCCAGCTCCGGCCGGCCCATGGCCTCGGCGAGGCGCTTGAACACCGTGTCCTGGTTGGCGGCGATCAGCAGCAGCTTGCCGTCGGCGGTGTCGAAGACGTTGGACGGCGACACGTTCGGCAGGATCGGGCCGGTGCGCTCGCGCGTGTAGCCGGCGATCTGATGTTCGGTCACCATGCTCTCCATCATCGCCAGCACCGCCTCGTAGATGGCGCTGTCGACGACCTGGCCCTTGCCCGTACGCTCCCGCTCATGAATCGCCATCAGCGCGCCGAGGCAGGCATAGGTGGCGGCCAGCTCGTCGCCGATGCTGATCCCCATGCGGCTGGGCTGGGTCGACGGGTCGCCCACCACGTAGCGCAGGCCGCCCATGGCCTCGCCGATGGAGCCGTAGCCCGCCTTCTTCGAATAGGGACCCGACTGGCCGAAGCCGGTCACGCGCACCATCACCAACTTGGGGTTGATCGCGGCCAGCGCGTCATAGCCCAGCCCCCAGCGCTCCATCGTGCCGGGACGGAAATTCTCGATCAGGATGTCGGCCTTGGCGACCAGCTCGCGCACCACCGACTGCCCCTCTTCGGTGCGCAGGTTCAGGGTGACCGACTTCTTGTTGCGCGCGACGACCGGCCACCACAGCGACTTGCCGTAGGGTTTTTCGCGGCCCCATTGGCGCATCGGGTCGCCCACGCCCGGCTGCTCCAGCTTGATGACCTCGGCCCCGAAATCGCCCAGCAGCTGGCCGCAGAAGGGGCCGGCGAGCAGCTGACCCATCTCGATCACGCGGATGTCGGTGAGCGGACCCTGGCGCGGCGGGGCGCCGACGGAGGAGGGCTTTTCGGCGTGCGTGGCGTCCTGCATGGCGATCTCCCCTTCGCGCGCCGCCCCGGCGCCGCCTTGCGGGACGGCTTTCTCCGAAGCGGCATCTTGACCGGACGAGAAATACGGCGATGTATCCTGAAGGAAAGGCTGCGGGAGGGAAAAACGTGCAGAACGTGGAAATCGTCGAGGTTTCGCCTCGGGACGGTATACAGAACGAGAAAACGCTCCTGAGCCTGGAGGACAAGC
>JBCBYE010000667.1:0-2523 GCA_039816075.1 Pseudomonadota bacterium
CGCAGGCGCGGCCGATGCCCTTGGAGCCGCCGGTGACGAGCGCGTTCAGGCCCTTGAGTCCCAGATCCATCTTTTCTTCCTTTTTCGAACGGCTTGCGGATCGACTTTCAGCCGATCCACGCCTTCTTCATCGAGGCGCCGACGGTGTATTTCGGATCGACCATGTTGCCGAGCCGCACCTTGCCGGCCTGGGTGCAGAGGAAATAGGCCTCGGTCTCGTCATAGCCGTGATCGTCGCAGAGCCAGCGGATCAGGTCCTTGTAGGCGATGCGGGCGGCGTCCTCCATCGGGCGGGCGGAGCCGATGGACATGATGAAGTCCTCGTTTTCCAGGCGCGGGCCGGTGAGGGTCCAGCCCTTGATCAGGTCCACCTGCAGCGTGACCGTGGCGTTGATCTCCACCGCGACGCCGCAGAGCTCCCCATCGCCCTGGCGGCCGTGGCAGTCGCCCACATGCAGCAGGGCGCCGGGATGCAGCACCGGGAAATAGGCGACGGCGCCGGGGGCCATGTCCGGCAGGTCCATGTTGCCGCCCCAGTAGTCGGGCTGGAGGGAACTGACCGCCTCCATGAAGGGCGAGACGCCGAGCGTGCCGATGAAGGGCTCGTAGGGCAGGGTCACGCGGTCGGAGAATTTCACGCCGCCCTCGCGCGTGACCTCCATTTTCTTCACCACTTCGGGAAGATCGGGGTTGAGCATCGCCGTCTGCGGCGTCGCCACCAGTCCGCCGAAGCCGGGGATCAGCGCGGTGGTGCCGCAGGGCTGCGGCCCGCGCGGTTCGATGTCGATGATGCGCACGGCGAGGGCGTCGCCGATTTCCGCCCCCTCCACCGCGAAGGGGCCGTTCTGCGGGTTCAGGAAGGGGAAGTTGAGGACCTGCGTGGGCATGTCCTGTTCGGTCTTCACCAGGTTGTCGAAGGCGTCGAGGGTTTCCACCTCCAGCACGTCGCCGGGCTTGATCGTCAGCAGGGGCGGGGCGAAGGGGCCGTAGACGTAGACGAACTCGCCCTGGTCGGCCTCGGTGACCGTGTGGCGGGTCCCTTCGGCGGCGCCGGCCACGCCGCGCGTCGCCATGATCGATTTTTCCAGCCAGCTCATGTCCCTGTCGCCTTTCTTTGCGAATTGTTGCGGCTGCGAAGAGAGCTAGAACGATTTCGCCTGCGGCCTAGCGATCACGGAAACGCGCGCGGGGTTGAGCCGCCGCCGCCGCGGGGCGATATGGCGGAACGCGGCCGAGACGGGGCCGCGGCATCGGATGGAGGTTCGCTTGGCTCGGATCATCGGCTTGGTCTTTCTGGTTCTGACGGCGCTCGCGCTTTGGCGAGACTGGTCCGACGGCGCGCTGGCGTCGCTGGGCCAACGCTGGGCCGAAGTGCACCGCACCAGCCTGATCGGCCTGCAGAGCGGGCTGGAAAACCGGGTGAACCCGGACGTGTTCTTCGACTACGTGCTGCCGGCGCTTGAGCTGCCCGCGGCGGCCGTTCTGGCGGCCGTCGCGGCGCTGATCCTGCTGCCCTCGCTGGCGCTTCGGCGGCTGCGCGCCGCCTGAGCCGCGCTCGGCCAGCGGCGCCGCGCCGACGGCGCAGCCAGGCGACGCCCGCCAGCGCGGAGGCCGGCAGGGCGAAGGTGCTTGCGCCGTCGCCGCCAAAGGTCGTCCCCATGATCGCGAAGAGCACCGGCGACTGGGCCGGGTCCAGCAACGCGCCGTCGGCGATCGCCCGGCCTGGCGGCGGGGCCGATCCCAGGAAGGGCCGCACCTCGCCGATGAAGGGCTGTCCGACGGTGTAGACGTCGCCCGCGATCCCGCCGGGCCGCGGCAGCGTGCCGTCGGTTGCGATGAGCCAGGTCCAGGCCTGAGACCCCTGCATCAGCGCCGGCGCCGCGCCCGTTCGGTCGGCCGGCGTGGTCCGGGTTCCGTCGGCGAGGGCGTGATCGTGGAGCGGCAGCGGCGCGCGGACGAAGCCGTCGATGCCGTCCTCGATGCGATCGGCGAACCGCACGGACTGCGCCGGGTCGGCGCCGATGCCCAGCGTGTCCACCCTGTTCGGCAGGGCGGAGCTCGAACCTTGCCCGCTGAAGCCCGCGCCGATGGCTGAGAACAGCAAGGGGTCCGTCGCGCCGTCGAGCAGGACGCCGTTCAGCCCATGGACCGTTCCGGGCAGGCGTTGGATCCGCGTGTCGGCGTCGAACGTGCCGAAGCCGACCTTGGGCGTGCCGGGCCGGTCGCCTCGCCCGTGGCGGGGACCTGATGCGTGTGTCGCTCCAGATCCTCCGACTGCAGCGCGGCCGAGGGACGGTCCGCCGGGTGCCCGGTGAAGCGAATCCCGAAGGTGCGCCCCACGACGCCGCGTCCGCGCAGGTCGGGCAGGGCGAAGCTGCTGCCGGCTCCGCCCGAGGTCGTGCCGACCTTGGTGAAGAGCGCGTTTTGAGCGACGCGCATGCCCGGGGGCGCGACGCCGCCGGCGAACCAGAACACCTCGCCGACCGCGTCGAAATCCGCGGTCTTGACCACCACCGGCGTCAG
>JBCBYE010000112.1:0-9361 GCA_039816075.1 Pseudomonadota bacterium
ACGAAAAAATTCACCGCGTCGAAGATCGGGTCGATGTTGAGCACGAAGAGCACGCCCAGCACGACGCCCGCCGCCGTGCCCGCGGCGCCGATTCCCGCCCCGCACAGAAAGAAGATGCGCAGCACCGACCCCTCGGCGAAGCCCACCGTGCGCAGGATGCCGATGTCGCGCCCCTTGTTCTTCACCAGCATCACGAGGCCGGAGATGATGTTGAGCGCTGCGATCAGCACCACCAGGCTGAGGATCATGAACATCACGGCGCGTTCCATATCGAGCGCCGAGAGAAAGGCGCCGTTCGCGTCCTTCCAGGTCCAGACCACCGTGTCGCCGCCCGCCGCCTCGGCCAGCGCGAGATCCAGCGGGCTGCGCGCGCCGGACCGGCCGAGCGCGTCCGCATCCGCCACCTGCGCCTCCACCTGATCGGCGACGCCGGGGCGGTTCAGGAACCGCTGCGCCGCGTCGAAGGTCAGGTAGGCGCGCGTGCGGTCGACGTCCGCCCGGCCGATGCGGAAGATGTAGACCACCTCGAACCCGCCCACCTTGGGGGCCGTGCCGAAGGGCGTCGCCAGCCCGCCGGGCAGGATCAGCGAGATGCGGTCGCCGACGCGCGCGCCCAGCTCCCGCGCCACGCCCTCGCCCAGGGCCACGCCGTCCGGCAGCCGGTCGAGCGAGCCCTGCGACGCCTCGGGCGAGGCCACCCAGGGCACCTGGCGCAGATCGTCGAGCCGCAGTCCGCGCAGCATCACGCCGGCATTGTTGGAGCCCTTGGAGGCGAGCAGCTGCGCCTCCATCAGCGGCGCGGCGCGGCGCACGCCGGGCACGTCGGCGAGGCGTTCAGCCAGGGCGTCGAATTCGACGATCTCGCGCACCGGCCGGCCGTTTTCGTAGACCGTCAGCGGGTAGACCTTCACATGGCCCTCGGCGCCGAGGATGCGGGACGTGAATTCCTCGCGGAAGCCCACCATCACCGCCATCACCACGATCAGCGTGCCCACGGCCAATGCGATGCCGACCAGCGCGTACCAGACGATGACGCTGACCCCGCCCTCGCGCCGCCGCGCGCGCATCCAGGCCCAGGCGATGCGCCATTCATGGGCGGCGAAGGGCCGGGCGCCCCCCGGCGCCGAGGCCGCGCGGGGCCCGTTCACAACAGGCTCTCGAACGCCGCGCGGTCGGCGGCGGCGCGGGACCAGGTGATGCGCCAGGCGCCGTCGGTCCGATGCAGCATCAGATAGACGTAGAACGGCCCCCGCCCGTCGAGCTCGATGAAGACCGCGCGCAGATCCGGGCGCACGCGTCGCTCCGCCAGGATGCGCGCGGCGTCGAAGCCGTCGCCCCCATGGCGCGCCAGCTCCGCCCGCGCGTGGCGCAGCGCCTCGGACGGCAGCGCCCCGGCCCCGAAGACGAGCGTCAGGTAGCCCGGCCAGTCCCCGGCGCGCAGCGCCTCGAGACTGGCGCCGACCGCCGCATCCGGGTCGTCGAAGCCCCGCGACATGGCCCAGGCCGGTCCGGCCGCCGCGCCCATCGCCAAGGCCCCCAACGCCAAGGTTCCCAACGCCAAAGGCCCCGAAACCAAGGACGACGCCAAAGGTCCCGAAACCAGGGACGGCGTCAACGCCAGGGCGAAGACGAGCGCCCTAGGCGCTCCCCCGAGGCGCAGCCTCGGCCCCGCAGCGGCCCGGCAGGGCCGTGGACGCGGAGAACGCGCCCTCACCGGCCCGCGAAGATCTCGGCGAGGCGCGCGACGGCCGCCTCGGCATCCACTTCCGCGCTTTCGCCCGTGGCGCGGGAGGTCAGCTCCACCACGCCGCTCTTCAGGCCCCGCGGCCCCACCGTCACCCGCCAGGGCAGGCCGATCAGGTCCATGGTGGCGAATTTGGCGCCCGCCCGCTCCTCTCGATCATCGTAAAGCGGGTCCACGCCGGCCGCGACGAGCTTGCCGTAGAGGTCCTCGCAGGCCGCGTCGCAGGCGGCATCGCCCTGGCGCAGGTTCACGATCCCCGCGCCAAAGGGCGCGGCGCCCTCGGGCCACCGAATGCCCTTGTCGTCGTGATGCGCCTCGATGATCGCCCCGACGAGGCGCGAGACGCCTATGCCGTGCGAGCCCATATGCACCGGCACGCGCTCCCCTTCGGCCGTCGACACCTCCGCGCCCATGGCGTCGGAATACTTGGTTCCGAAGTAGAAGATCTGTCCCACCTCGATGCCGCGGGCCGAGCGGCGGCGATCCTCGGGGATCGTCTCGAACAGCGCCGCGTCATGGGTCTCGTCCGTGCGGGCGTAGGGAGTCGTCCACTCCGCCTTGATGCCCTCCATCTGCGCGCGGTCCTCCCAATCGACGGCGCGATCTCCCAGATGCAGGTCCTCGATGGCGGCTTCGTAGAACACCTCGCTCTCGCCGGTCTCGGCCAGCACCAGGAATTCGTGGGTGTCGTCGCCGCCGATGGGGCCCGAGTCGGCGCGCATCGGGATCGCCTTCAGGCCCAGCCGCTCATAGGTGCGCAGATAGGTCACCAGGTGGCGATTGTAGGCGTGCAGCGCGTCCGCCTTGGTCAGGTCGAAATTATAGCCATCCTTCATCAGGAACTCACGTCCGCGCATGACGCCGAAGCGCGGGCGGATCTCGTCCCGGAACTTCCACTGGATGTGGTAGAGCGTCAGGGGCAGCGCCTTGTAGCTGCCCACATGCGTGCGGAAGATGTCGGTGATCATCTCCTCGTTCGTGGGTCCGTAGAGCATGTCGCGGTCGTGCCGGTCGCGGATGCGCAGCATCTCGGGCCCGTAGGCGTCGTAGCGCCCGCTTTCGCGCCACAGTTCCGCCGGCTGCAGCGTCGGCATCAGCACCGGGATGTGCCCGGCGCGCTGCTGCTCTTCGTGCACGACCTGTTCGATGCGGCGCAGCACGCGCCAGCCGAGCGGCAGCCAGGAATAGATGCCCGCGCTCTGCTGGCGGATCATGCCGGCGCGCAGCATCAGGCGGTGCGAGGCGATCTGCGCCTCCGCCGGCGTCTCCTTTAGGACGGGCAGGAAGTAGCGGCTCAGGCGCATCGGCGGGCGACTCCGGTCGGGCTGCGATCGAGGGCAGGGTTAGGCCAAGGGCGGGTCCCGCGCAACGGGGCCGCGGCGTCCCGATTCGGGTCGCCTGCCAGCGTGGCGCACCCGCATCGGGCCGGGCGCGCGCAGACGACGTGCTGCGTGCGCGAAGACGACGCGGGGATTCACGCGCTTCATCTCGCAGCTGCGATGCTGCATCGCGAATTTTCAAGAGTGCGAAGGTGAAACGGTTGCCGGCTCCGAAACCGTTGGTATCGTACGAAAAGCCAACGACAAGGCTCAAGTCTAGGGAGGCTGGGCCCGCTGAAAAGCGGGCCATTTTTTTTGCCCGGCCCTCGGCTTTCTCCAAGGATCTCCGGATGTTGCGACCGGCGCGCCGGTCTCACGCCTCCGCCGGTTCGGCGATCTCCAGCACCGGGCGGCAATCGAGACTTTCGCCCAGGGCCGACAGACGCTTGGCCACCGCCTCGCCGGCCAGATCGGCGATGCGCGGGGTCAGCACCAGGCGCAGGGCGCCCTCGGTCCGCTCCAGCCGCGCCTCGGGCAGCACGCCGGGGGCGGAGCCGGAGATCATCGCGCCGAGGCGGATCGCCCGCCCCAGCAGCCGCGCCTGCTCCCGCGCCTCATCGTCCAGCAGCGACAGCGCCGGCAGGTCCGAGCGCTTGGCGCGGCCCGCCTTGTAGCGGTGGCGCAGCGCCGCGCCGATCCAGGCCCGCTCCGCATGGCCGACGCCCGACAGCGAGGCGCGATAGACCGTCTCGAACACCGCCTGGTCGCGATAGTCGGGATGCGCGGTCCAGGCCACGTCGTTCAGCAGGCAGGCCGCCTCCATCAGGCGGGCCCGGCCCGGCGCCGCCTCTTCCGCCAGGGGGCGCAGCCAGGCGTAAAGCTCCGCGCCGAAGCCCGGAAAGCGGGCGGAGCGCTTTTCCATCATGCGCGCGGCCGAGAGCAACGGATCCTGCGCGCGCATCGCAGGAGGCAGCTGTTCGTAGAGCACGCCCTCGCGCAGGCCGTAGGCGCTGATCGCCACGGCCGAGGGGCGCGCCGCGCGGATCAGGCGCGCCAGCACGCGCGCGCCCAGCGGGGTCACCGCCAGGCGATCGCGCGAGGACGACACCTCTTCGGACAGCGCCTCGGGCGTCGCGTCGGCCACCGAGGCGGCGAGGGTCAGCATGTCTTCGGCCGGCAGCTCGAACTCGTGCAGCACCTGGATCGGGTAGCCGGTGCGGGCCATGTGGATCTTGGCGAGCGCCCGCCAGGATCCTCCGACCACGTAGAGGCGGCCGCCATGGGGCGCGGTCAGATCCTGGGCGCGCGACAGCTCCCCATCGATGATCTCGTCCAGCCCCTCCGCCGCGCCGTCGAGCCGCAGGGGCCCCAGCGGCAGGGTCATGCCCTGCCCCACGCGCCCGGCTGTCAGGCGCACCAGCTCCAGCGAGGCGCCGCCGAGATCGGCCACCAGGCCGTCGGCATCGGGCCAGCCCAGCAGCACGCCCTGGGCGGCGAGGCGCGCCTCGTCCTCGCCCGAGGCGACGGTCACGGTCAGGCCGGCTTGCGTCTCCACGTCGCGGATGAAGTCCGGGCCATCCTCCGCGTCGCGCACGGCGGCGGTGGCGATGGTGGTCACCGCATCGACGCGCATGGCCCGGGTCAGCGCGCTGAAGCGGCGCAATGCGGCGAGCGCGCGGTCGCGGCCCTCCGGGTCCAGCCGGCCGGTGTCGGCCAGGCCGCGGCCGAGGCCGGCGAGCACCTTTTCGTTGAAGAAATAGGCGGGGGAGCGGCTGAGCGCCTCGAACACCACCAGCCGGACGGAGTTGGAGCCCACGTCGATCACGCCGACGCGGCGCGCCGAAGACCCCTGCGCGCCGTCGCGCGTCGCCGGTCGGGCCATGTTCCGCCTCCCCCGCGGCTGCGCGCGCCGAGGGGCGGCGCATCGTGTCACATCGGACGCTCGGGTGACATAGCAATGGCGAGCCGGTCAAGGTCTAGCTGGGCGCGGTTTGGTCGCATCACTGCACGCAGCCTTACGACATTTCAAAAAGGACGATCACAAAGAAAAATACCCCCATTGGCGGGGCAGACTTACATCAAAACATGTCAACCGGAAATACCGATTTCATTCGTCGCGATGCTTTGCACACCAACCGCACTCATCCGCCGCATGCTCTTCGTAGGCTTCTTTGAGTAGGTCAGTGTATATTTTTGCTTCCAACTCCGCAGCCCATGGCACGGGTCCGTAGTCGCCCCGGTTTCGGTCAGCCATCGCAAACTTGTAGAACTCACCGTCATCCAGATCACCAAACCCACCTCCGTAAACTACGTCATGTATAGGGCATTTCTGTAGATAGCCTTTCGCTACCAAATAGCCGGCTGCCGCGGCGAGATTCTCCTCATGCTCCATCATTTCTGCTTTTGCGCGCCCCATATCATCCTCCTGCTGACGAATCCCGTGCATGCGAAGTCAAACTTCTAGCATCCAAGTAGATGGCAGATCGAGGACGCGATGAGGTGCGCTCGCCGGGTCAGCCCGCCGCGTCGGAGGCGGGGTTTTCGGTCTCGATGGCCGCCTCAGGCGCCGCGGCCAACCGGGGCGCATCGTCCGCGCCGGCCCGGCCGCGGCCCGACAGCGACGGGTTGCGCATGAAGAAGTCGTGCGCGTTGAACGCCTCCCCCTCCGTCGGACCGTCGTCGCAGCGCGTCCAATGCCCGTCCGGCTGCAGCACCCAGCTCTGCGCCTCGTCGCGCAGGTTGGCGGCCATCACCTGCTCCAGGATCTGGGCGTGCACCGTGGGGTTCAGGATCGGCACGAGCGTCTCCACCCGGCGGTTGAGGTTGCGGCCCATCCAGTCGGCGGAGCTGATCCAGACCTCCGCCTGCGGACCGGGCAGACCCTGCCCCGCGCCGAAGCAGACGATGCGCGAATGCTCCAGAAACCGGCCGACGATCGACTTGACCCGGATGTTCTCGCTCAGCCCCGGCACGCCCGGCCGCAGCCCGCAGATGCCGCGCACCACCAGGTCGATCTTCACGCCCGCCTGGCTGGCCGCATAGAGCGCGTCGACGATCTCCGGCTCGATCAGCGAGTTCATCTTGCCCCAGACCTGCGCCGGGCGGCCGGCGCGGGCATGGGCCGCCTCGCGCTCCAGCCCCTCGATCAGGTGCTTTTTCAGCGTCGTCGGGCTGAGCCGGATCGCCTCCAGCCCCTCGGGCTCCGCATAGCCGGTGACGTAGTTGAAGAGGCGCGCGGCGTCGCGGCCAAGGCCCGCATCGCAGGTGAAGAGCGAAAGGTCCGTGTAGATGTTCGCCGTGCCGGGGTGGTAGTTGCCGGTGCCCCAATGGGTGTAGGTGACCAGCTGCTCCCCCTCGCGCCGCACGACCATGCTGGCCTTGGCATGGGTCTTCCAGTCGATGAAGCCGTAGACGACCTGCGCGCCCGCCCGCTCCAGCTTGCGGGACTGGCGAATGTTGGCGGCCTCGTCGAAGCGGGCCTTCAGCTCCACCAGCGCGGTGACGGACTTGCCCACCTCCGCCGCCTCGCACAGGGCGTTGACGATGGGGCTGTCGGAACTGGTGCGGTAGAGCGTCTGCTTGATCGCCACCACGTTGGGGTCCCGCGCCGCCTGCTGCAGGAACTGCACGACGATCGAGAAGCTCTCGTAAGGGTGGTGCAGCAGCATGTCCTTCTGACGCACCGCCGCCAGGATGTCGCCGCCATGGTCCTTCACCCGCTCCGGCATGCGCGGCTGGTAGGGGGGGAACAGCAGGTCGGGACGGTCCTTGGTCACCAGCTCCGACAGGTTCTTGACGCCGATGACGCCGGACACCTCCACGACCTCGCCGGGGGCCACGCCCAGCTCTTCGACGATCAGGGCCTTGAGATCGGCGGGGGCCGAGGCCTCGATCTTCAGGCGGATGACCTCGCCGCGGCGGCGGCGCTTGAGCGCGGTTTCGAATTCGCGCACGAGGTCCTCGGCCTCTTCCTCCACCTCCAAGTCGCTGTCGCGCAGCACCTTGAAGGCGGCGTGGCCGTCGAGGGCGTAGCCGGGGAAAAGCCGGTCGATGAAGAGCATCAGCAGCTCTTCCAGCGGAAGCCAGCGGATCACGCCCTCGCGCCCGCCGGGCACGCGCAGGAACCGGTCCACCTGTCCCGGCACGGGCAGCAGCGCGTCGAGCCGCTCGTCGTCCTTCAGCCGCCGCAGCTTGAGCGCCAGGGCGAAGCCCTCGTTGGGCAGGAAGGGGAAGGGATGCGCCGGGTCCACGGCCAGCGGCGTGACCACGGGAAAGACCTGTTCGAGGAAATGCCGCTCCAACGCCGCGGCGTCGGCCTTGGTCAGGTCGGCGCGCGACAGTACCTCGATCCGTTCGGCCTTGAGGGCGGCGAGCAGGTCGGTCCAGACCGTCTGCTGCCGGGCCATCAGGGCGCGCGCGTCGGCGTCGATGCGCTCCAGCTGCTGCGCGGGCGACAGCCCGTCATGGGAGGAGGTTTCGACCCCCTCCTTCACCAGCTCCCGCAGGCCGGCGACGCGGACGGAGTAGAACTCGTCCAGGTTCCCGCCGGAGATCGACAGGAACCGCACCCGCTCCAGCAGCGGATGCACGGGATTGCCCGCCTCGCTCAGCACCCGCCAGTTGAAGGCGAGCCAGGAGAGCTCGCGGTTGAAGAACCGCTCCGGCGACGCGAGGTCGAAGGCGGCGGCATGGGCGGGGTCGGGCGCACAGGGGGCGTTGAGAAAGTCGGCTCGCATGGCGGGCAGTCTAACGCGATTTGGGTGTCGTTTGCATGGCTGACGCGGGGCGCCGCGTCAGCCGAGGCCCAAAACGGCGCGCGCCAGGGCCCGGGTGACGCGCCGACCCTCGGCCAACGAGGCGGCGTCGAGCCGTTCGACGGCGGCAAGCAGGGCCGCGTGGCTGCGCTCGATTCGTTCCGAGAGGTAGCGCGGCAGGCCCGGTTCGACGACGAGGCCGCGGCGATCCAGCAGGCGGGCGGCGAGCGCCTCCAGCAGCTCAGGCTCGGGCGGACCGATTCGGGCGACGGGCATGGCGGCGAGGCGCGTGGCCAGATCCTTGAGCGGCGAGGGCCAGCGCGCCGGCGGCGTCCGGCCGGTCAGAAGCAGGGGCCGGCCGGCGGCGGCGGCGCGTTCGTGCAGGTGAAACAGCGCCTCCGCCACCTGCGGCAGCAGCGCGTCCTCGGCCCCCTGCACCGCCGCGCCGCGTGCGGAGAGGGCCGCCAGATCGGCGCCGACCAGCGCCGGCGCGGCCACCAGCTCCGCCCCTGCGGCGGCGGCGAATTCGCGCGCCAGCAGGGACTTGCCGCTGCCGGGCGGGCCGATCAGCGCCAGGCGACCGCCGACCCAGGCGGCGGGATCGGCGATCTGCGCCGCCGCCTCGGCGTTGGACGGCGCGCGCAGAAACCGCAGCGGCGCGCCCTGCTCGCGCGTCACCTGCAGCGGGATCTGCGCGGCGGCGCTCATCGCCAGCGGTCGCGACGTTCGGGGGCGCCGCCCGCGGCCGGCGCGTCCGGCGCGGGCGGATCGGGCGGAAACGCCTCGGCGGCCTCGAACTCCGCCCGGCTTTCCGCCTGCAGCTTGCCGGTCACGCCCTGATAAAGCCGGCCGCTCGTGTACTGTTCGATGGCGAAGCGGCCCAGCACGCCGATGGCCGCCGCGGTGGGCACGGCGATCAGCAGGCCCGTGAAGCCCAGCAGGGCGCCGAAGGCCGACAGCGCGAACATCAGCGTCACCGGATGCAGCCCGACGGAGCCGCCGACCAGCTTGGGCGTCAGGTAGTTCCCCTCCACCGCCTGCCCCACCAGGAAGATGCCGGCCACCAGCAGGATCATCAACGGATCGTCCCAGAACTGGAACAGCGCCACGCCGATCGATAGCGCCCCGCCGAAGATCGACCCGATGAAGGGGATGAAGCTGATCAGCCCCGCGAAGAGCCCGATGGCCAGTCCGAACTGAAGCCCCACCAGCAGCAGCGCCACCGCGTAAAAGCCGCCGAGGATGGCGCAGACCGTCAGCTGCCCGCGCACGAAGCCGGCCAGCACGTCGTCCACGCCCGAGGCCAGCTTGCGCACCGTGGCCACATGATCGCGCGGCACCCAGCCGTCGACGCGCGCCACCATCTTGTCCCAGTCGAGCAGCAGGTAGAACGCCACCACCGGCGTGATCACCAGCAGCGTCAGAAAATCGATGATGGCGAGGCCCGAGGTCCAAGCGCCCTGCAGGACCGCGACGCTCCAGTCCTGGATGCGGCCGCGCAGGCGGTCCAGCGCCTCGGCCACGGGCGAGCTCTCGGCCAGCAT
>JBCBYE010000581.1:0-3068 GCA_039816075.1 Pseudomonadota bacterium
CGACCGGCCGGTGGCGCGCGTGCTGCCGGATCTGATCGCCAGCGGGCTGGAGCATCACGTGGCGCTGGCCTATGGCGACCACCGCCAGGCCCTGCGCGGCGCGGCGGCGCATCTCGGCCTGGGGGTGCTGGAGCTGTGATCCGCTACGGCCTGATCGGCGCCGGCATGATGGGCCAGGAGCATCTGCGCAACCTCGCCCTGATCGAGGGCGCGCAGGCCGCCGCGCTGGCCGATCCGGATGACGGCATGCGTCGCGCCGCCGCGGCGCTGGCCCCGGGCGCGGCGACCTTCGCGGAGGCGGGGGACCTGCTGTCCGCAGGCCTTTGCGACGCGCTGATCGTGGCGGCGCCCAACGACCTGCACCTGCCGCTGATGCTGCAGGCGACGCAGGCGGGCCTGCCGATCCTGTGCGAAAAGCCTCTGGGCCTGACGGCGGCGGAATGCGCGCGGATCGAGGCGGCCGCGACGGCGCCGGTCTGGGTGGCGATGGAGTATCGCTACATGGCCCCCGTCGCCCGCCTGCTGGAGCTGTCGCGCCGGGGCGAGGCGGGGCGGCTGCGCATGCTGTCGATCCGCGAACATCGCTTTCCCTTTCTCGACAAGGTCGGGGACTGGAACCGCTTCAACGCCCGAACCGGCGGCACGTTGGTCGAAAAGTGCTGCCACTTCTTCGATCTGATGCGCCTGATCCTCGATGCCGAGCCGCGGCGCGTCTTCGCCAGCGGCGGCGTCGACGTGAACCATCGGGACGAACGCTACGACGGCCGCGCGCCGGACATCCTCGACAACGCCTATGTGGTCGTGGAGTTCGAGGGCGGCGCGCGCGCGATGCTGGACCTGTGCATGTTCGCCGAAGGTTCGGAGTGGCAGGAGGTGGTCTCCGCCGCCGGCGATCTGGCGCGCATCGACGCGATGGTTCCGGGGCCCGCGCGCTTTTCCGCCGATGGGCGGGAGCGGGAGGCGAAGGTCGTCGTTTCGCGCCGCGACAAGCGCGTGACCGAGGAGACGCCGCAGGTGGACCCGCGCATCCTGCGCGCCGGCGATCACCACGGCGCCACCTACTACCAGCACGCCGCCTTCGCGCGCATGCTGCGCGAAGGCGGCGCGCCGGAGGTCGGTCTGCGCGACGGGCGCATCGCCGTGGCCGTGGGCGAAGCGGCGGAGCGCAGCGTGCGCGAGGGCCGCGTGGTGGACCTGCCGGCCGAGGCGCTGGCCTGAGGAGCGGACATGGCCGAGATCGTCGTCACCGAGTTCATGGACGAGGCCGCCGTGGCGCGGCTGAGCGCGGCGCATGAAACGCTGTACGATCCGAGCCTGGCGGACCGGCCCGACGAGATCCCCGCGCGGCTCGCCGAGGCGCGCGCGTTGATCGTGCGCAACCGCACGCAGGTGCGCGGACCTGTGCTGAAGGACGCCGGCGCGCTGGTCGCGGTCGGACGGTTGGGCGTTGGGCTCGACAACATAGACGTCGCGGCATGCCGGGCGCGGGGCGTGGAGGTGTTTCCGGCGACCGGCGCCAACGACGCCTCGGTCGCCGAATACGTGATCGCAACCGCCCTCATGCTGCTGCGCGGGGCATATCTGTCCACGGCCGCGGTGGCGTCGGGAGAGTGGCCGCGTCAGGCGCTGATCGGACGTGAGGCCGGCGGCCGCGTCATGGGTCTGTGGGGCTATGGCGGCATCGGGCGCGAGACGGCGCGCCGTGCCGCGGCGCTGGGTCTGGAGGTGATCGCCCACGATCCCTTCCTGCCGGAGGGCGATGCGCGCTGGGCCGGCGCCGCGCCGGTGGACGCGGCGACGCTGCTCGCCCGATCCGATGTTTTGAGCCTGCATGTGCCCCTCACCGACGCCACCCGCGGCATGATCGACGCCGCCGCGCTGGCGGCGATGAAGCCGGGCGCGGTTCTGATCAACGCGGCCCGCGGCGGCGTGGTGGACGAGTCGGCGCTGGGGGCTGCGCTGCGCGACGGACGGCTCGGCGGCGCGGCGCTCGACGTTTTCGAGGCGGAGCCGCTGACGGCCGAAGCTGCGCGACCGCTCGCCGGCGCGCCGAACCTGATCCTGACGCCGCACATCGCGGGGGTGACGGAGGAGTCGAACGTTCGCGTATCGCATATGATTGCGGAGCGCATTCTTGATGCACTGGCTTAGATGAGGCCCCTTTTAGAATGGAAATTCGTCGTGCTGCTGTGATTCACTAAATAAATTTAATGCTGTCCACGAATTTTGATTTCAAGAGGCATTCCATTCAATCGACCGCATTTCTGATGCGCCGGCTCGTCCCGATCCAAAGGCAAGCACCGGCCCCAGCCGTCGCGGCGCGACCTCGAGGCGCCCCAAGCCCTGCGCCGGAAACCGACGCCCAAGCTCGATACAGGCGGTCGCTCGCGACACGCCGATTCAAGGTGCAAAGCTCGCCTGTCGCGTGCTGCCCGGGATAGGGCCGGCCGACCGACGGAACACCGCATCGAACCATCGGGACCTGAGCCCGATCGGCCTCTCGGCGGATCATCGCATCGCCGGAGCGGAGCCGGACCGGCCGACGAGGAGCGCCGCCGTCAAGTCGCCGGCCTTGAACGCAGCAACGCGCCGCGCATGCGCGGATCGTCCGCCGGCCCAGGTCTTGCGCCCCGGCCGCCGTCCCGTCTACGTCGCGCCTGCGGACGCGAGCTCGCGGGACTTCCCCGCGCACGGCTCTAGATCCCCGCCTGACAAGCGCCGCCGCCCGCACGCGGCGGCGCGCAGCCTTCGGGGGACTGCCTTGCGTCTGGATTGGGACCGCCTGCAGAGCGAATGGATCGGCAACTGGCGCGTGGACCTGCTGGCCGGCCTCGTCGTGGCGCTCGCCCTGATCCCCGAGGCCATCGCCTTTTCGATCATCGCCGGCGTGGACCCCAAGGTCGGGCTCTACGCGTCCTTTTCCATCGCCGTGATCACCGCCATCGTCGGCGGGCGGCCGGGCATGATCTCCGCCGCGACGGCGGCCACAGCGGTGCTGATGGTCACGCTGGTCAAGGAGCATGGGCTGCAATACCTGCTCGCCACCACGGTTCTGGCGGGGATCCTGC
>JBCBYE010000591.1:0-3008 GCA_039816075.1 Pseudomonadota bacterium
CCCTGCAAGGGGCCTCGTCCGCCCTGCGGGCGAACCTCGGCGGGTCGCTGCGCTGGCGGGGCGTCGCGATCGGGGGCCGCCGCGCCGCCGCCGCCCCCGCCTCTCGCGGCGTCCCGGCGCATCCTGGCGCATCCCGGCTTGACCTGCGCGCCCGCGGGCGCGACCACCCCGTCATGGACCCTGTGCGCGCGCAATACGAAGCCTATCCCTATCCGGAGCGCGATCCGGCGGACGAGGCGCGACGGCTGATCGTCGGCTCTCCGTCGCATCCGCAGGAGATCGACCATTTCCTGTTCCGCGGCCGGCGCGACTGGTCGCGGCCCTTCCGCGCCCTGGTGGCGGGGGGCGGCACCGGCGACGGGCTGATCATGCTTGCGCAGCTGCTGGCCGATGCCGGCTGTCCGGCGGAGATCACGTATCTCGACCTCTCCGAAGCCTCCCGCGCCGTAGCGCAGGCGCGGGCGGCCGCGCGGGGCCTGACCTCCATCGATTTCCGCACCGGCGATCTGCTGGAGGCGCCGCGTCTGGCGGAGGCGGGCGGTCCCTTCGACTACATCGATTGCTGCGGCGTGCTGCACCACCTGCCCGACCCGCAGGCGGGCTTCGACGCCCTCTCGGCCGCGTTGGCCGAGGACGGGGGACTCGGTCTGATGGTCTACGCGCCCTGGGGCCGCACCGGCGTCTATCCCCTGCAGGAGGCGTTGCGCGTCCTTTCGGCCGGCGAGGCGCCGGAGGCGAAGCTGCGGGTGGCCCAGGCGGTGCTGGAGTCGCTGCCTGAGAGCAACTGGTTCGGCCGCAATCCCCTCCTGTCGGACCATCGCGCCTCGGACGCGGGCCTTTACGACCTGCTGCTGCATGACCGCGATCGTCCCTTCACCCTGGAGGCCTTGTGCGAGGCGCTGCAAAGCGCCGGCCTCGGCCTCGTCTCGGTTCTGGAGCCGGCGCGCTACGATCCCGCGCGGCTGCTGCCGGCGACCGAGGACATGCGCGCCCGGCTCAAGGCCCTGTCCCAGGCCGAGCGCTGGGCCTTGGGAGAGCGGCTGGCCGGCGACATTCGTCTGCACGTGGTCTACGCGGCCAAATCGGCGCGGGCGGGCAAGGCCATGGCCGGTCTGGCGCCCGATGCGGTGCCGCGCCTGGCGGTGGACCCGCGTGCGTTGGCCAAGCGGGCGGCGGAACGGGGGGACCTGCGCATCTCCTACGGCGCGCGCGCCATCGACCTGACCTTCGACAAGCGCGCGGCGCCGCTGATCGCGCGTCTGGGCGACGGTCGGCCCTTGGGCGATCTGGCGCGCGCGGCGGGCCTCGACTGGTTGGCCTACGCTCAGGCGCTGGGTCCGGCGGCGCGAGAGTTGACAGCTGTCAACTTGCTGCGGTTCAGCCAGGGCGTTCCGTCGTGAGCGGTCGTCCCGACTGGACGCTCGCGCACGCCCCCCTCGCGCCCTTCGCCCATCCGCGCACCGCCGTGCCGCCGGGCATCGCGCCCCTGGACGAGGCCGCCTGGCTTTACGACGCCGACGACCGGGCGGGGCAGCTGCGGCTCAAGGCGGCGATCCTGCTGGGCGAAGGCACGATCGGGGCCGCGGGGGACGCCTCGGCCCTCGGTCCGCCCGCGATGATCCACGACGAGGGCGGGCGCGCCGCGGCGGAGGAGCTGCGCGATGCCGTGCTGGCGCACGCCGAGGCCGCCGGCCTGGGCCGTCGCGACGGCGGCCATTGGCGCTCGCGCGAGGGCGCGGCGACGCCGCTGGACCTCGACCCCATGACCGTCGCCGGCGCCGCGACGGCCGAAGACTGGCTGGTGATGGAGAAACGGAGCGGCGACGCGGAGCATGTGCTGACCGCCGGGGTCCTCGCCTTTCCCGCGTTCTGGACGCTCAGCGAAAAGATCGGTCGCCCGCTGCTGCGCATCCATCGGCCGGTGCCGGATTATGAGGGCGATCTGGCGCGCCGGGTTCAGCGGTTTTTCGACGGAGTGCGGGTCGGGCGGCCGCTGTGGCGGGCGAACTGGCATTTCTCCGCCTCGCCCGACATCGTGACGCCCATGGGCGAGGCGCGGAAGGGAGCGCTCTACGAAGATCGCATGCCGCAGGCGGAGCGTGCGGAGTGGCTGCGGGTGGAGCGGCAGACCATCCTGCGCCTGCCGCGAACGGGCGCCGCCGTCTTCGGCGTGCGCACGCTGGTGTCGCAGGTGGAGGGGCTGACCGACGCGCAATGGCGCGGCCTGCATGCGACGCTGGCGGCGATGACGCCCGCAGAGCGGGCGCGCAAGGCGCCCGAAGCGCTGTTTCGGCGCGCCGCGGCGCGCGCGGCGGCGGCGTGACGGCGCCGCTGGCCGAAGGGCGCCTGCCCGTCGGCGAGGGCCATGCGCTGAGCTGGGAGCTGCGCGGCGCGGCCGACGGCTTGCCGGCGGTGGTGCTGCATGGCGGCCCGGGTTCGGGCCGCTCCGCCGGGCATCGGGCGCTGTTCGACCCGGCGCGCTGGCGTGCGGCGTTGTTCGATCAGCGGGGCTGCGGCGACTCCTCGCCTCACGCGGCGGAGGCGCCGGAGACGCTTCGGACCATCGATCTGGCCCGCCACATCGCCGATATCGAGGCGTTGCGGCGACATCTGGAGGTGGAGCGCTGGACGGTGCTCGGCGGGTCCTGGGGAACCTGCCTGGCCGTGGCCTATGCCCTGGCGCATCCCGAGCGGGTCGCGGCGCTGGTCCTGTCGGGCGTGGCGATGTGCCGTCCGGCGGAGCTCGATTTCCTCTACCTGCACGCAGGCCGCCTGCTGCCGGAGGCGCATGCGCGGTTCCTGGCGCGCGCGCCCGGGGCCCGGACCGGCCGCGAGGCGGCGGCGGCCTACCTGCCGGCGCTGCTGAACGCCGATCCGGACGTGCATCAGCCCGCCGCGGACGCCTGGTGCGCGTGGGAGGCGGCGGTGGTGGAGGCCGAGCCGCGCGGCGCCCCGGCCGGGCGCGGGCGCGAGCCGCGCGTTCGCCGCGGGGTGGCGCGGCAGGGCGC
>JBCBYE010000442.1:0-4174 GCA_039816075.1 Pseudomonadota bacterium
GTGGCGAAGCTGTCGACCTCGAGCGAGTCGATCACGCCGTCGAACGGGGCGTAGAGGCGGGCGTCCGCCAGGTCCTCCTCGGCCGCGGCGAGGTCCTTTTGCGCCTGGGTCAGCTGGGCGCGCCGCTGAATGACGACGGTGCGATCCTCGTTCCGACGCACCACGGTGACGGCGCCCCGCTCCAACAACTGTTCCGAGCGCGCCAGGTCGTCTTCGGCCTGGGCCAGGGTCGCTTGCGCCTCCTCCACCGCCGCCTGGCGGTTTTCCTTGGCGGTCTGGAACTGATCCACGTCGAGCGAGGCGAGGAGCTGGCCTTCGACGACCTGTTCGCCGACGTCGAGCGCGACGCGGCCCAGACGGCCGCCGACCTCGAAGCCCAGCACGTTGACCTCGCCCGGCTCCAGCACGCCGGGGTAGCGGCGCACGGTGGTTTCCGCCGTCGCCTCGACGGTGCGGGTGATGAGGCCGCGGATGGGCGGATCCTCGTCGACGACCTCTTCTTCGGGAAAGCATGCGGCCAACGTCAGCAGGAGGCATGGCGCGAGCGCGCGGAAGCGGGTTGAGGTTCTCATCGAGCGGTCCACCTCTGTGCGAGCCGTCATGTCTTGAAAGCGTAGCCCTGCACGCGCGCCTGCGGCAGGACGCGTCGTGCACAAAACCGGACCGTTTCCGCCAGGAATGACCCGCGCCACGCATCATCGGAACGTGATCGCCACGACCGTCGCCTTCGCCCTGTCCCGCGGCATGAGCCTGGAGGAGATCGAGGCGGCCATCGGCCATGACCGGTCGGTCCTGAGCGAGCCGGAGGCGCGGCTGGACGACCGCATTCCGCATCGTCTGTGGGCAGCGCTGAACCGACGGGGCGCCGAGCACGACGCGCCCTGCATCGAAGCGGCGCGGGGATCTACGTTTCTGGCGCTGTGCGGTCTGGCCGAGGGGGTGCAGTTCGCGCCGACGCTGCGCGAGGCGCTGGCCTTCATGACCGACCATCGCGCGCATCTGGCGGACCGGCTGGAGGTGCGCACGGTCGAGGAGGCGCGGGGCCTGAGGCTGATCGCCCTGCACCCCAACGACGCGATGGACGAGGGCCGCATGGCGGAGGTCGGCATGGCGCTGCTGGTCCGGCTGGTGCGCGAGATCCTGGGATTTCGGCAGGGCGTGATCGAGGCGGAGTTCGGCTTCGCCCCGCTGGGCCCGCCCGAGGCCTATCACGCGTTCTACCGCTGCCCCGTCGTCTTCGAGACCGGGCGATCCTCGCTGCTGATCGACGGCGCGGCGCTGGATCGGCCGACCCAGGCGGCGCAGCCGGCGATGTTCGAGATGGTCGAGCACCAGTTCGCCCTGAGCCTGGAGCGACTGCGCCGCAGCCGGCCCGATCCGGGCCTGGTGCGGCTGAGGGAGGCGGCGGCGGAGGCCGCGGCGAGCGGTGATTTCCGCGCCGCGTCGGTCTGGGAACGGGCCGGCATGAGCGAGCGCACGGCCCAGCGCATCGCCTCGGCCGGCGGCGCCACGGTCGGGGCGCTGGTGGCGGAAACGCGCCGGACGACGGCGGAGACGCTGCTGACCGAGGGATCGATGTCCATCGAGGCGATCGCGACGCTGATCGGCTTTTCCGACGACCGAGCGTTCCGCCGGGCGTTCCGGCGGTGGACGGGGTCGAGTCCGTCCCAGTTCCGCGCCGAGGCCATGGGCCGCGCTCGGAGCCGGGGCGGCGCCGACCGCTAGGGACGATCCAGGAACGCCTCGATCATCTCGGCGGACTCGCGAGGGCGGGTCGCGAGGAAGAGGTGCCCGTTGTCGAGGAGCGCCAGCTCCGCCCGCGGGATCATGGCGGCGAGGAAACGGGCGTTGGCGACGGGCACCAGCGGGTCGTCGGTTCCGGCCATGACCAGCGTGGGCTGGCGCAGCGTCCAGAGCCAGGGGGCAGAGGTCCAACCGAGCATCGCCAGCAGCTGCAGCTGGTAGCCGCGGCCCGATTGCGGACGCATGCCGGCGGCGTGCCGGTCGATCAACGCGCCGTCGCGCCGGAAATCGCCGCCGTAGATCTCGGCGGCGATGGAGCGCATGTAGCCCGGCTCCGCGTAGCGGCGGTTGGAGGCGAGCTTGGAGATGACCGAGAGCTTGCCCGGCAGGCTGACCATGCCTGCGGAGGTGGCGGCGAGGATCAGCCGACGGCAGCGGCGCGGGTGCTGAAAGGCGAACTGCTGCGCCATGCCTCCGCCCCACGAGACGCCGGACACGTCCGCCTGTTCGATGTCGAGCGCGTCGAGAACGCCGCGTGCCCAGCGCGCCAGCGTGCCGGCGCGATAGGGACGGCCCGGCAGCGGAGAACCGCCGACGCCCGGCACGTCGAAGATCACCGCGCCGCGGCGCTTCAGCTCGTGCAGAAGCGGGAAGGCGAGTTCCAGGTTCGCGCCGATGCCGTTGAACATCAGCAGGGGCGGCACGCCCGCCGGGCCGGGCTTGACCGCGGTGCGCAGGCGCTGGCCGCGCACCTCGATGTCCCGGATTTCGATGGCGCCGGTTCCGCCGGCGCCGATGGGCGCGTTCATGGGCGACCTCTTGCTGCGGGCGAGGGCGAGGCAGGACCGCCGTCCTCGGTCGAGCGAAGGGTCGCCGGGTTTCTTCGCGTCGTCCAGCCGGGACGTCGCGTCACGTGGGAGGCGGCGCCGTCAGGGCTCGAACACGTAGGTTCCGGGCGCGGGGCCGAGCGGCGGGAAGTGCGTGCCGCCGGGGGCCTCGGGCGCGTCCACGAGGTCGCCGGAGCGGGCCGTGAGATGCTCGGCCCAGTCGAGCCACCAAGTGCCTTCGTGCTTGACGCCGGTCTCGGCCCAGGCGTCGGGGTCGGGGGCCCCGGCCAGCCCCTTGACGTACCAGGATTTGGGGTTGCCCGGCGGGTTCAGCAGGCTTTGCAGGTGGCCGGAATTGGACAGGATGAACTGCGTGTCCGGCCCGAAGAGGCGCGCGGTCTCGTAGACCGCCTTCCAGGGCGTGATGTGATCGGTGGTGCCGGCGATGACGTAGGCGTCGTGGTTCACCTGGGACATGTCGATGGCACGGCCGCCGATCTCCAACGCGCCGGGCGTCATGAACGGGTTGCTGTAGATCATGTCCAGAAAGTCGTGGTGCAGGCCCTGCGGAAGGCGCGTGGTGTCGGCGTTCCAATAGAGCACGTCGAAGGCCGGCGGCGCGTTGCCGAGCAGGTAGTTGTTGACCCAGTAGTTCCAGATCAGGTCGTTCGGCCGCATCCAGGCGAACATCTTGGCCATCTCTTCGCCGTCGAGCACGCCGCGCGCGGCCGACGCCTTCTTGGCCGCCTGGATCGAGCCGGGGGAGACCAGCGCGGCAAAATCGCTGTCGGTCTTGGCCTGGGTGTTCAGCACGCAGACGGCGAGGATCACGGCGTTGATCTTCTCGGACTTTTTCCGCGCGGCCAGCCAGCCGGCATAGGCCGCCAGGGTGATGCCGCCGGAGCAGGACCCCATGATGTTGACGCTGTCGGCGCCGGTGATCTCGCGCGCCGCGTCGCAGGCCTCGTCCAGCGCCTCCACATAGGTCTGCAGGTCCCATTCGCGCTGCAGGGCGGTCGGGTTGCGCCAGCTGACGCAGTAGGGCTGCAGGCCGTGGGCGAGCAGGAACTCGATCATGCTTTTGCCGGGGCTCATGTCGATCGAGTAGTACTTGTTGATCTGCGGCGGCACGACGAAGAGCGGGCGTCGGCGCACCTGGGGCGTCGTGGCGGTGTAGTGGATCAGTTCCAGCACCTCGTTGCGGAAGACCACGGTGCCTGGCGTGACGGCGAGGTTCTCACCGACCTTGAATTTGCTGCGGTCGACGGACGAGGGCAGGCCGCCGTGCTGCACGGCGTCGCCGATCAGGTTGCGCAGGCCGTCCACCGCCGACTTGCCGCCCGTTTCGTAGAATTTGCGCACCGCGGCGGGGTTCACGAAGGCGTTGTTCGACGGCGCCATGGCATCGACGAAGATCGAGGTGACCAGTCGGGCGCGGGCCGCGTCGCGGTCGGGCAGGTCGAGCTTTTCCACCGTGGCCGTCACATCCTCGGCCCAGGCCAGATAGGTCTGCATCAGCGCCTTGGGCACGCCGGACTCCTGCCAGCCCTTGTCGGCGAAGCGTCGGTCGCCGCGCGCGGGCGTCCGCTCGGACCGGCCCAGCA
>JBCBYE010000724.1:0-2235 GCA_039816075.1 Pseudomonadota bacterium
CCGGACGACCCGTCTCCCCTTTACCGCTTGGCGCGACGCGGTGCCGGCCCGAAGCTGAACCAGATCAACGGTAGCGTGCAGCTTCGCTACGAAGCGGTCGACACCATGGAAAGCGCCGCGTTGAAACCGTATTCCTCGGATGCCACCAAATCAAACATCGAACTGGCGATGTCGGAAAGCGGGATTGGCCACATATGCTCCAATCAACTGGACAAATACGGGCGACCTATCTGTTTCGTTTTTGCTGGAGACACCGCCTACCGAGACGGCGCCAACGACGTCTTTCTTGATCCAGACGGCATAGCCGACAGCCTCAATGTCCAGCAACTGGCGCGGGGTCACGCCTATCCGCTGTTCTATGACACGCTTTACGACGATCTGCGGATGCGCTGCATCGAAGTTTCGAAGGCGGCGAAGGCAGCGAAGCTCAACGTCTGGGCCGCCGACGCGACGAACGCAGGCGCGGCGTGGACAGGCGATCCCGACACGCTGCCGCCGATGTTTCCGAAGCTTTGGCGAAGAATCGACAAGTATGCGGTCGATGAAACCTTCTTCGACGAAGACCGGCCGATCGCGGGCTTGAAGGCTTGGTTGCGGCATATGTCGGACGAACGCGTCAGCCTTCCGGCGCAATGCGTCTGCACGGGGTTCGACGATCTGATCGAGACGGACGACGACACGGTGAGGATGACGGCGGACCCGCTTGAAATGGTCGTGATCTCGCGCTGACGCGCGCGGCGTCATTCGAGGTCCCCATCCACGTAGACCCAGCCCGCGCCGTCAAGGCGGAAGCGGCTGGTTTCGGTCAGGCGGACCTTCTTTGCGCCCTGGCGGCAGCGGGCGGTGAAGCGGACTTCGGCGGTTTCGGGGCCGGTGTCGCGCGTCGATCCCACGGCGAGGCCGGTCGAGGCCCGGGCGGGATCCGGATCGAGGCTCGGAGGGCGGGAGTCCGGAGCCCAGGTGCTAAGGACATAGGTCGCGTCGCCGCGGGCGTAGGCGGCGTAGCGGGCGCGCAGGAGGGCCTCGGCCGTGGGGGCCGGCGCGCCGGCGCGGAGGCGGCCGCAGCAGGCGAGGCAGCCCTTGCCGGAACTGCAGGGACAGGTTTCGAACATGTCGGGGCTCAGGGATGGGGCGACGGGCGGCGGACGCGGGCGGCGCTCCACCCCGACGGGCGCGCCGGGGCGAGGGAACGGAGGAGAGGGAACGGAGGAGAGGGAACGCCCCGATCCCCCGGCGCGACGGGGGTGGGCGGGCGGGCCGCGCGCCGGGGGATCGGGGCGACGCTTGGGGCCCGTCCGACCGGGCGGGCGAGCGCGCAGCCGTCGACAGGGTCGCGAGGACCGGCTAGGCTCCTGGGCACGCGCGACGCGATCTGCGCGCAAGACGGCGCGGCGCGTGGCAGCTGACTTGGGCGGGCGGCGATGGATGTTTGGGCTCTGCACGGTTCGGCGCAGGACGAGCGGTTCATGGCGCCCTTCGCCGCGCGGATGGCGCCGAACGCGCGGGTGATCGCGCCGCGAGGACGGTTTCGGCTCGGCGAGGGGTTCACGTTCTTCCAGAGGCGCACGGATCGCAGCCTCGACGCCGCGACGATCCTGGCCGAGGCGCGGACCTTTCTGGACGCCCGCGACCCGGCCCCGACGCCGCCCCTTGTCGTCGGCTATTCCAGCGGCGCGATCTTCGCCCAGGCGCTTCTGGCGGCATCGCCGGGCGGCTTCGCCGGCGCGGCGCTGCTGCGGCCCGAGCCGCTGGCGGAGGACTTCGCCTATCCCCACCTGAACGGGCTGCCCGTTCTCAGCCTGTCGGGACGGCGGGACCCGCGGCGGCGGCCGACCGACGGCCGCCTGTCGGCGCGGCAGCTGCGCGACGCGGGCGCGGCGGTGGAGCATCATGACCTCGACGCCGGCCATGGCTGGGCCCCGGACGACGCCGAGGCGCGCCTCGCGCGTCGCTGGATGCAGACGTCGGGGCTGAGCGATCGCTAGGTCGAGCCGGGGGCGGCGGGGCCCAGCGCCAGCTTGGCCATGAAATCGGCTGGCAGCCCGTGGGGGATCGCCCCGATCAGCTGGTGGGCGGTGCGGCGCGGAGGGCGGCGAGGGCGGGGGCGTCGAGGGTCAGGCGCAGGCCCAGGGCGCCGCCGCGGTCGGGGTCGACGGGCTTGCGCAGGAACAGCATCGCCGAGCCGATCTGCGGCCAGACGGCCAGCGCCTCGGCCATCAGGGTGAGCATGCGCTC